>JAAZCN010000093.1 GCA_012513245.1 Synergistaceae bacterium
ATTCCGAGCACGCCCGCCGCTATCTGGCGGATAACGGCCTGCCCAAGGAGCGCACCTATGTGACCGGTTCGCCGATGGCCGAGGTTCTCCGCGCCAACCTGAGCAAGATCGAGGCCAGCGATATCCATCAGCGGCTGGGGCTTGAAAAGGGCAGCTATATCCTTCTCTCCGCGCATCGCGAAGAGAATATTGACACAGAAAAAAACTTCACCAGCTTGTTCACCGCGATCACCCGGATAGCGGAAAAGTACAATATGCCCATCCTGTACTCCTGCCATCCCCGCAGCAGGAAGCGCCTTGAGCAGTCCGGCTTCCGGCTGGATGAGCGTGTTATCCAGCATGAGCCGCTCGGCTTCCACGATTACAATTGCCTGCAGATGAACGCCTTCGCCGTGGTATCGGATTCCGGCACCTTACCCGAGGAATCATCCTTCTTTACGTCCATCGGCCATCCTTTCCCCGCTGTATGCATCCGCACCTCTACAGAGCGTCCTGAGGCGCTTGATAAGGCTTGCTTTATCCTGGCGGGTATCGATGAAAAGAGCCTCCTGCAAGCCGTTGATACGGCTGTGGAGTTGAATAGGAACGGAGAGTATGGCATCCCTGTGCCTGACTATCTGGATGAAAATGTCAGCACAAAGGTTGTCAAGATTATCCAGAGCTACACCGGCGTGGTTGACAGAATGGTGTGGCGGAAGTACTGACTCTTCATCAGCTCGTACTTCGAAATAATACGACGGAGCTTTAAAGGCTGCGTGCTTTGGCGATTTCTTGGCGATGAAACCCTACGGAAACCGCATCTGACCATCAAGGATGCAGCACGCCGGCTGCACTTCAGTACAGCTTTCTATATCTATTTTCTGATGTATGTCTGATTTCTGCTGGTTGGCTTGTCAGGCAAGCCCATGATAATCAACCCCGAATCAAGGGCGGGGTTGATGTAGTGTTTACGGAGTGTCTCCTTAGACTTAAGCTCCAGCATACTCAGCATTTGAGCTGCAGTATAGGGAATGCCTGACTCCATGACACTCAGCAAGCGCAGCACATAACTTGACGTAAAGTCATTTGCGTTGGATGCCTGTTTTAGAACGAGATCAAGCGAGTCGGAGATTTTTTCAAGCATGAACTCGATGAAAATATTCGAATGACCCATGCTATGGCATTGAGCGATTGCTGCGTAATAATCGGACTGATACGCATGAATACTGCTCTCAATTGGCAGATAACGAAAGACGGGATTCCATTGTGCTAATAGGATGGTCTGCCAAAGCCTGGCCATACGTCCATTACCATCTGCAAAAGGATGGATAAACACAAACTCATAATGAAACACTGAGGAGAGGATGAGAAAATGTACTTCTTGTGAAGCACTGCGCATCCAGTCAAACAGATTGTCCATAAGGTTCGGAACATTGATTGCAGGAGGAGCCATGAATATACATCGGTCTCCATCAAAGACACCTTCTTCGCCACACCGAAATACTCCGGATTCTTCAACTGTCAGGTGTGTCATGATTCCATGTACCCGCTTAAGATCCCCCAAGGAAAATGGATCGGCCTCTCCTATTTGCTCATAGGCAAGAAATGCATTTTTGACCTCTTGAATCTCCCTTTGCGGACCAAGAACTGTTTTTCCATCAATTACACCCCTCACGGCATCCAGTGTCAAGGAGTTTGCTTCAATGGCAAGTGATGAATGGATGGAGCGGATTCGGTTGTTTCTCCTTAAATGCGGTCTCGATCCAAATTCTCGGTAATTGCTGATCTGTCCTAGTTTTTCTGAGATCTGTGACACAAGGAATAACATTCGGTTGGTGATCGTAAAGGGTGGGACATACTTCTTCATCATTATCACCTCATTTCGTTGATTAGTATACCAAGTCTATTCGTCCTTATCAACAACTTGCTTATTATCTTGCTTATTATCTTCCGAGAGCTTGTGTCAAGATATCTCGATCCAAACTAAACTATACCCTTGGCGATACTATAGGGAATATCATTGCCGCGTCGTACAACTTGATGCGCATTACTTGTTCATGTAATACCCCGCGTACCAC
>JAAZCN010000012.1 GCA_012513245.1 Synergistaceae bacterium
ATTCTTCAGCGCTTTGATGTAGAGGCCCCGAAGACAAAAGTTATGATAGATTTCCTTTCAGTTATTGAGAGCGGAAAGAAACCCCTCTTTGTTCTTCACGAGACGAACATGGCAGTTGTCAAATCTGCTGCAAACATACCCGGAGCGGAAGTTCTTCATGTAGACAGCATTAACGTCTATGACCTTCTAAACCATGATCAGCTGATTGCGACTCCTGAGGCTGTCAAAAAGCTCGAGGAGGTGTTCGGTCAATGAACTCAGTTGCACATGATATTATTGTCCGCCCGATAATTACGGAAAAGACAAGCCGGTTGATGGAACTTGGACAGTACACGTTTGAAGTGCTTCCCAAAGCAAACAAGATCGAGATCCGTAAGGCGGTTGAGGAAGTTTTCAAGGTGAAAGTTGTAAGAGTAAATACGATCCAGATCCGTTCCAAACCGAAGCGGATGGGTGCCTTCTTGGGTCGTTCACGTTCCTGGAAGAAAGCGGTAATAACACTTGCCAAAGGTGAAAAGATCGCATTCTTCGAGGGCGCAAGCGCCTAGGCAGAAAGGGGTTAACCAGAGATGGGTATCAAGAAATTCCGTCCCACTACACCCAGCCGCCGCCATATGGCTACGTCTGACTATTCTGAGATAACAAAGTCGAAGCCGGAGCGGAGTCTGGTTGTATCGTTAAGTGAGAAAGCGGGACGCAATAAAACCGGACGCATTACAGTGCGTTCCAGAGGCGGTCGCGGAAGGATCAATTATCGTATCATCGATTTTAAAAGAGACAAACTGGGAGTTCCCGGAAAAGTCGTCTCTATCGAGTACGACCCTAACCGTTCTGCCCGTATTGCACTAATTTCATATCTTGACGGAGAAAAACGTTATATCATTTCACCAGTGGGTCTAGCTGTAGGCGACAAAGTCGTTGCAGGCAAAGATTCAGATATTCGCCCTGGTAATGCACTGAAGCTCAAGGATATTCCCGATGGAACTGTAATACACAACGTCGAACTTGAGCCGGGCCGGGGCGCAGTTATGGTACGCTCCGCAGGAACATCTGCACAGCTTATGGCTAAAGAGGGCAAGTACGCATTTGTCCGTATGCCAAGCGGTGAACTGAGACTTGTTCTTCTTGAATGCATGGCCACAGTTGGTCAGGTAGGGAATGAAGATCATGAAAATATAGTTTGCGGTAAAGCCGGAAGGTCTCGTTGGCTCGGAATTCGCCCGCATGTTCGTGGAGTGGTCATGAACCCGGTAGATCATCCCATGGGCGGCGGAGAAGGTAAGAGCAAGTCAAACAAGCATCCGGTATCCCCATGGGGTACTCCGGCGAAGGGCTACCGCACACGTAAGCGTAAGCCTTCGGACAAATTCATTGTCCGTCGCCGCAAAAAGTAACCCGGGTTTGTAGGAGGGAATACAGAGATGGCTCGTTCACTTAAAAAAGGACCCTACGTAGATGCAAAACTTATCCGTAGGATCGAGGGCATGAACGAATCGGGAAAAAAGCTTGTAATTAAAAGCTGGTCACGACGTTCAAGCGTTACACCTGAAATGGTCGGTCATACAATTGCTGTACATAACGGACGTATTCATATACCTGTTTACATCAGCGATAATATGATCGGACATAAGCTCGGCGAATTTGCACCGACCCGTAAGTTCGGCGGTCACGCCGGACAGGAACGCTCCACGAAAGTTAAGAAGTAGGAGGGGCCGGGTCATGGAAGTTAAAGCAACAGCCCAGCAAGTCCGTATCTCAGCGCCCAAAGTGCGTCAGGTACTCGCTCTTATCAGAGGCAAAAAAGCTTCTGATGCGCTGCTGGTACTCAAATATACCTCGAATAAAGGTGCCCGTGTAACTGAAAAGGTCCTTAAGAGTGCGATTGCAAATGCAGAACACAATTTTGGACTTGACATGGACAAGCTGGTAGTAAAAGAAGTTAAGGCGGATCAGGGAAGTTACATGAAGCGTTTTCGTCCTGTTTCAATGGGACGAGCGCATGCTTTTAGACACCATACGTGCCACGTTTCTGTGGTCGTAGGTGAGAAATAAGGAGGGGTGACGGTGGGTCAGAAAGTTCACCCGGTAGGTTACAGGATTGGTGTCATCTACGATTGGGAATCTCGCTGGTACGCAGACGGAAAAAAATATGCCAAATACCTGCACAATGACCTTGAACTAAGGGAATGGATCAGGAAGCGCTGGAGTAAAGCAGGCATAAGCCGTGTGGAAATCGAGCGCATTGGTAACGTCATGCGTTTTACAGTTTGGACCGCCCGGCCTGGTGTAGTTATCGGCAAGCAAGGTGCAGAGATACAGGCAGTTCGTGAGGAACTCCAGGCTAAGACCGGAAGCCGGGTAATGATCAATATTCAGGAGATCAAAAATCCTGATGCTGAAGCACAGGTAGTGTCAGAGGGTGTTGCAGCATCACTTGAGCGCAGGATCAGCTTCCGCCGCGCAATGAAACAGTCGATTTTCCGTGCAATGAAATCAGGAGCGAAGGGCATCAAGATCCAGTGTGCCGGACGTCTTGGCGGAGCAGAAATCGCACGCACGGAATGGTATCTTGAAGGACAGCTCCCACTTTCAACACTCAGAGCCGACATTAATTACGGTTTCGCCGAAGCTCACACGATCTACGGTGTTATTGGCATTAAGGTCTGGATCTACAAAGGCGAAGTAATGGAACGCAAACCTGTAATGGAAGCCGTTCCTGCTCATCAGGAGAGGGGGTAACATCCAATGCTTTCTCCGAAAAGAGTTAAGTACCGTAAACCTCACCTGACGGCCCTGCGCGGTTATGCAAAAGGGGCCACAAAGGTGGATTTCGGTGAATATGGACTTCAGGCGTGTGAAAATGGCTGGATCACTGCCCGTCAGATAGAAGCTGTCCGTGTTGCGATCAGCCGTAAAATGAAAAAGGGCGGAAAGATCTGGATCCGGATATTCCCTGATCGCCCTGTAACAGAGAAGCCTATTGAAACACGTATGGGTAAGGGTAAAGGAAACGTCGAATACTGGACCGCGGCAGTAAAACGCGGCCGTGTGATGTTTGAAATAGCAGGCGTGCCCCGTGAGACAGCCGTTGAGGCTTTTCGCACGGCATCCTTCAAGCTGCCCATCAAGGTAAAATTGTTAACCCGAGAGGGAGCAGGTGAATAATATGGATCCCAAGGAACTTAGAGATCTCAGCGTATCTGAGCTTAGCGACAAACACAAACAGTTTAAGGAAGAGCTGTTCAACCTCCGTTTTCAGAATGCGATAGGACAGTTGAACAACTCGGGCCGTATTAGAGAAGTCAAAAAGACAATTGCCCGCGTACTGACGGTAATCACCGAAAAGGAAAAGGGTATCGATCGTTCAGGAGCAAGGAGGTAGCCGGAGATGGAAGTAAAAAAAGTTAATCGTAAAGTCCGCACCGGCGTGGTGGTTAGCGATAAAATGGATAAGACCATAGTTGTTCGAGTTGACCGTATGTCTAAACATTCACTTTATGGGAAGCCGGTTCTCCGGTCCAATAAGTTTATGGCCCACGACGAGGCTAACGATTGCCGTATAGGAGACAAGGTCATGATCGCAGAGACCCGCCCCCTCAGCGCAAACAAACGCTGGGAAGTGGCGCAGATAGTCAAGAGAGCCCCCGTTTTGGGTGCAAAACTGGAAGATGAGGAGGCATTGTAAGTTATGATCCAACTTCGTACAGTGCTAAACGTAACTGACAATTCAGGCGCGAAGAAAATCATCTGTATCCAGGTCAAAGGTGGCAGCTTTCACAAGGTAGGTACAGTGGGTGATGTAATAGTAGGCTCAGTACGTGAGGCTACTCCCAATACCAACATTAAAAAAGGCGACGTGGTAAAGGCAGTTATAGTCAGAACCAAAAAAGAAATCCGCCGCAAGGATGGATCTTATGTTCGCTTTGATGACAATGCCGCTGTCGTAATAGACACCAACGGTGATCCTAAGGGAACCCGTATTTTCGGTCCTGTAGCTCGGGAACTAAGAGAGAAAAAATATATGCGAATAGTCTCTCTTGCTCCCGAGGTAGTGTAGGGGGTAACATTTTATGTCAAAAATGAGAGTCAAAAAAGGAGACCGCGTTCGTGTTATTTCCGGAAAAGATGCCGGTAAAGAGGGCAAGATCCTTCACAGCAATCTCCAGAAAGAAACTATAGTCATTGAAAACGTCAATATAATGACTAAGAGCGCTCGTCCGACACAGAAAGATCCGCGTGGTGGATTTGTCAAAAAGGAAGCACCTATGCATGCATGTAAAGTAATGCTTGTGTGTCCTTCATGCGGCAAACCGACCCGCGTAAGCCGTGCATTTCTTGACAGCGGCAAGAAGGTCCGTATCTGCAAACAGTGCGGCGAAATAATCGACAAGGTTTAGGGGGGACAACTATGACACCGCGTCTTTTGACAAAGTACAGTGAGGATGTCCTTCCGAAGTTGAAAGAACAATTCGGATATAAGAACGTCATGGAAATTCCTCGTTTGGTTAAAGTTGTCATCAACATAGGCGTTAATGAAGCAAAACTTGATAACAAGTATATGGATGCTTCAATCAACGAACTGACAATAATTTCCGGACAGAGACCCATGATGAAAAGGGCGAAAAAATCTATCGCGGGGTTTAAAGTCCGCGAAGGTATGCCGGTAGCGTGCTGCGTAACACTGAGAGGTGTCAGAATGTGGGAATTTGTTGACCGTCTGATCAGTATTGCGCTTCCGCGAATCAAGGACTTCCAGGGTATCTCAAAAAGAGGTTTTGACGGCAGGGGAAACTATAACCTTGGCCTCAGAGAACAGCTTCTTTTCCCTGAGATAGACTACGATAAGGTAATTCGTCAGCGCGGAATGAATATAACATTCGTTACGACCGCGAAGGCGGATGAGGAAGCCCAGGGTCTGTTGGCCGAACTGGGCATGCCTTTCGCCCATTAGGAAGGAGTATACTTATGGCCCGAAAAAGCTTGAAAATTAAAGCTCAACTTGAACCGAAGTTCAAAGTGAGGAAGTATAATCGCTGCCCATTATGCGGACGTCCGCGTGGGTATATCAGAAAGTTCAATATGTGCCGCTGCTGTTTCCGCAAACTTGCACGCGAGGGTATGATCCCTGGCGTAGTCAAGTCGAGCTGGTAGGCCAGTGGGCGTGGAAGGGAGGATCCTTTAATGCATATTACTACCGATCCTGTCGCGGATATGCTCACACGCATTAGAAATGCGAACGTTGTCTATCATGAAATGGTAGACATGCCTCTTAGTAAGATGCGCCTGGAGATGGCGCGCATCCTCAAAGAGGAGGGTTATATCCGTAACTACAAAACGATCAATGACTCAAAACAGCCGATGCCCATACTTAGGGTCACAATGAGCTATAGCCCGGCTAAGGAGCGCGTGATCCAGGGACTGCGCAGAATCAGCAAACCCGGACGCCGCATTTATGTAGGCAAAGACGAGCTGCCCAAAGTATTGGGAGGCCTCGGAGTTGCAATGATATCAACATCAGCTGGACTTTTGACCGATGCAGAAGCGCGTAAGCGCGGACTGGGCGGCGAAGTCGTTTGCTATGTATGGTAATGGGGGTGGCATAGGTGTCTAGAATAGGACGTAAACCGATCCCGCTTCCTAACGGAGTGGAGGTCAAGATAGAAGGCAGCCAGGTCTCTGTTAAGGGCTCCAAAGGAGCTCTAGAGATGGTAGTTATGCCCAATATCAACGTTGCACAGGAAGATGGGCAGCTCATAGTCACACGCGAAAGCGAGATCAAAGCTGTGCGCGCTGCTCACGGAATGACAAGGGCCATCCTTAACAACATGGTAACAGGAGTTAGCAATGGTTTTGAAAAAAATCTTGAAATCGTCGGAGTAGGTTATCGTGCTCAGATGCAGGGAAAGAATTTGGTGCTAACCCTGGGCTTCTCCCATCCTGTAGAGGTAGTACCTCCCTCAGGGATAGAGTTTGCATGTGAAAGCCCTATCAAAATAGCAGTACGCGGCATAGACAGACAGCTTGTAGGTCAGGTCGCGTCAAACATTCGCGAGTACCGTCCACCTGAGCCATATAAGGGCAAAGGTATCAGATACACAGGTGAATATGTTATCCGTAAGGCCGGTAAGGCCGGCGCTAAGAAATAAGGCGAGGTGAAGGACGTTGATCAATAATCGCAGTCGTAATAAAATGCGGGAGCTCCGCCATCGTCGCCTCAGGAAACTTATCTCAGGCACTGTGGAGCGTCCCCGTCTTGCGACATTCGGAAGCCTCAGGCATATTTATGCCCAGGTCATCGATGATGTAGAAGGAAAAACACTTGTGTCAGCTTCAACAATGGAGAAGGCATTCAAGGATATTAAGGGCACAGGAAACCAGGAAGCTGCAAAAGCAGTTGGCAAGCTGATCGCTGAACGTGCTCTGGCCCAGGGAATCAGTGCTGTTGTTTTTGACCGCGGCGGACATGTCTATCATGGCAGAGTCAAGGCCCTGGCAGAAGCGGCACGCGAAGCCGGCCTGAAGTTCTAGGAGGAGGCAGAGAAACGTGGCGAGAGAAACATCCAGTAATAAAAACTATAGCAGTAAAGGTCTTGAGCTATCAGAGCGTATAGTCTCGATCAACAGAGTCAGCAAGGTCGTAAAGGGCGGTAAACGTTTCCGTTTCAGCGTACTTGTGGTTGTCGGAGACGGCGTTGGCCAGGTAGGCCTTGGTATAGGCAAAGCCAAAGAAATTTCTGAGGCTATGCGCAAAGGTATCGAGCATGCAAAGAAAAACATGATCGATCTTAAGAAGGTTGGACATACAATTCCCCATCCTATAATCGGTAAGTTTGGAGCAGCAGAAGTTCTTCTTCGTCCTGCAGCACCGGGAACCGGCGTTATTGCCGGCGGAGCTGTGCGTGCGATAGTAGAACTCGGCGGAGTTAAAGACATACTGACTAAGGTCATCGGAAGAACTTCTAACCCGATCAATGTTTCCTATGCGACAATGTCTGCGGTAAAAAACCTGAGGACTCCTGAAGAGATTCGCAGGCTGCGCGGTAAAGACCGCAAGGAAGCATAGGAGGTAGATCGACAATGGCCAAAGTAACCATTACGTGGAAGAAAAGCACGATCGGCCGGCCTCCCCGTCAGGAGAGGACCATTAAGGCACTTGGCTTTAACAGGCTGAATGATACAGTCTGTCACGAGGATTCTCCGCAGATCATGGGAATGGTCAATTCTATCTCCCATCTGTTGGAATGGACTGTAGAGGAATAGGGAGGTACTGACATGAATCTTCATGAACTGTGTCCCGCAGAGGGTTCACGTAAAAAGAAGAAACGTCTTGGTCAGGGCGTGGGCAGCGGTAAGGGCAAAACCGCAGGCAAAGGGCATAAAGGGCAGAAGTCACGGGCCGGTGTATCGATAAAGGCCAATTTTGAAGGTGGTCAGATGCCTCTTGCACGCCGTATCCCCAAACGGGGATTCAGCAATTTTCGTTTTGCCGTAAAGTATGAAATAGTCAACGTAGCAGATCTTGAAGATCGTTTTGAAGCAGGATCGGAAGTAACAGCAGAGAGTCTTTTTGCTCTCCGTCTGATATCGGGTGCAGACAAACCGGTAAAGATCCTCGGTGTCGGCGAAATTTCAAAGAACCTTACCGTGCGCGCTAACGCCTACAGCGCATCGGCTGCAAACAAGATCGAAGCAGCAGGTGGAAAGGCCGAGGTGATTTAAGTGTTAGATTCCTTCCGGGATGCCTTCAAACTGCCTGACCTCAAGCGGCGGATACTTTTTACACTTGCCGCGTTGTTCGTCTACAGACTTGGAGCACACATGCCGACACCTGGTGTTGATGCTGCTGCTCTAGGAAAGCTTTTTGAGCAGGGTGGTGTTTTAGGTTTCCTGGACCTCTTTGCAGGAGGAGCACTCAGCAGATTTAGTATTTTTGCTCTGGGTGTGACTCCCTACATTAACGCAAGCATTGTCATGCAGCTGCTCGCAGTTGTTGTGCCAAGTATTGAAAAGATGCAGAAAGAGGGAGAAGAAGGGCGCAAGAAGGTAGTGCAGTACACACGTTACGGCACTATTGCCTTCGCACTTATTCAGGCAGTCGGAATGACAGGCTGGCTCAGGAATCTAGGCATATTTACAGGCAGCTGGATGGACATAGCACTTGTTGCTATTACTCTTACTACCGGTGCAGTGGCTGTTATGTGGCTTGGTGAAGTTATGTCGGACCACGGCATAGGAAACGGCATATCTCTACTTATCTTTGCAGGTATAGTTGTCAGGATACCGGAAGCGATGATCAGAACTTTTACGCTGGTAAGACTTGGAGAAATGAACATACTGGTCGTACTTCTGGCAATTGCTATAATGGTTGCGGTGGTAGCAGGATGTGTAATGCTCCAGGAAGGTCAGCGCCGTCTCCCTGTACAGTATGCCAAGCGCATGGTAGGTAACAAAATGTATGGAGGGCAGAGCAGTTTTATTCCTCTGCGTGTAAATACAGCAGGGGTAATACCGATAATCTTTGCGTCATCGGTGCTTCTTTTCCCGTATACTATTGCTGGTATTTTTCAGCATAACTTTGCACAGATCATACAGAAGGCATTCAGCCCAAGCAGCCCCATTTATATGATCCTATACGTTGCGATGATAATCTTCTTCTCGTTTTTCTATACGGCGGTAGTTTTCAAGCCGGAAGATATTTCGATCAACATGAAGAAGAACGGCGGGTTTATCCTTGGCATTCGCCCGGGCAGACCTACCACAGATTATATCGAAAAGGTAATGGGACGCATTACTCTAGGGGGAGCAGTTGCACTTGCGATAGTAGCTGTAGTCCCTACAATGATGACGGGGCTTATGAACATC
>JAAZCN010000094.1 GCA_012513245.1 Synergistaceae bacterium
ACGTGTGCGTCTTACTAACGGATTAGAAGTCACTGCTTATATACCGGGAGTAGGACATAATTTGCAGGAACACTCTGTAGTCCTGGTCCGTGGTGGACGTGTAAAGGACTTGCCCGGTGTTCGTTATCATATAATCAGGGGAACTCTTGACTGCGGTGGCGTTGAAAATCGTCGTCAGAGCCGTTCTTTATACGGCGCTCGCAAACCGAAGTAATTTGTACTATTAAAGGGAGGTAGGTCCTAAATGCCACGCAAGGGACATGTTAAAAAACGTATAACGCCGCCCGATTCAGTTTATGGGGACCTGGCGATTTCAAAATTCATCAACTGTCTGATGCTTAGCGGAAAAAAGAGCACGGCAGAGAGAATTTTTTATGGAGCACTGGATCTGGCTGGAAGCAGGCTTAGCATTGAACCTGCAGAAGTATTTGAAAAGGCGATGACTAACGTTCGTCCGCTCGTCGAAGTACGTCCGAGACGAGTCGGCGGAGCGACATATCAGGTTCCTGTAGAGGTCAAACCTGAAAGAGCTGAAGCTCTCGCGATCCGTTGGATCATCAATTTCTCTCGTTCACGCAAGGGTATACCTATGGTTGAACGTCTTGCCCGTGAGCTCACCGATTCCTGTAAGGGAGAGGGCGGTTCTGTAAAGAAGAGAGAAGATACTCATCGCATGGCGGAAGCAAACCGTGCGTTTGCACACTACCGCTGGTAGTGAAAAGAATAAAACTTTCAAAGTTTTAGTTTGGTGGTGTTGACGATGCAGGGCATCGACTTGAGTAAAGTGCGCAATATTGGAATAGCTGCGCATATAGATGCGGGTAAGACTACGACGACAGAACGAGTTCTGTTCTATACAGGCCGTAAGCACAAACTTGGTGAGACTCACGAAGGTGCTGCAACTATGGACTGGATGGACCAGGAGCGTGAGCGTGGTATCACGATCACATCTGCCGCTACTACCTGTTTCTGGGGCGATTGCCTTATCAATATAATTGATACACCCGGGCACGTGGACTTTACTGTTGAGGTTGAGCGCTCTATGAGAGTGCTTGACGGGGCAGTATCCGTTTTTTGTGCAGTTGGCGGAGTTGAACCCCAGTCAGAAACAGTATGGCGTCAGGCTGACAAGTATCATGTCCCAAGGATCGCTTTCGTCAACAAAATGGACAGGGTAGGAGCGGACTATTTTTCTGTAGTCGATCAGATACGCAAGCGCCTTGGTGCGAGAGCGGTTCCTATTCAGATACCCATCGGTGTTGAAGACGGTTTTACGGGAATGGTCGACCTCGTAGCCAGAAAAGCGATAATCTTTGATGACACACTCGGAACAGAGTTTCATTTGGCAGAAGTGCCTCCGCAGCTTGAAGAAGAGGTCGAAACAGCCAGATCTGAAATGATAGAAAACCTTTCAGATTATGATGACGAGATGATGAAACTTTATCTTGAAGTTCAGGAAGTTCCCGAAGATTTGATCAGAAAGACCATTAGGAAAGCAACAATAGCTCTCAATATTGTGCCTGTAATGTGTGGTTCGGCATTCAAAAACAAAGGGATCCAGCCTCTGCTTGACGCTGTGGTTGCATATCTTCCAAGTCCTTTAGACATGCCTCCGCTTATAGCGCACGATCCTGACAATACAGAAAAAGAGATCCTGATCCATCCAACTGTAGAAGCGCCTTTTTCGGCCCTTGCATTCAAGATAATGGTCGATCCTTTTGTTGGAAGGCTTGCCTTCTGTAGAATATATTCCGGTTCTATTGAGAACGGTATGTCTATCTATAACACAAACACTAGACGCCGTGAAAGAGTAGGCAGGATACTCAGAATGCATGCCAACAAGCGAGAAGAGCTTGAGAGCGCACAGGCAGGACTTATAGTTGCGATACCGGGACTCAAACAGGTACGTACCGGGGATACGCTTTGCGATGAAAAGGATCCGGTGCTTCTTGAGAACCTTATATTCCCGGAACCCGTTATCTCTCTTTCCGTGGAACCTATGAGCAAGGCAGACCAGATCAAACTTGCAAAAGGACTCGACGCGCTTTCAGAGGAAGATCCGACTTTCCACGTTTCAGTAAACGAGGAAACCGGCCAGACACTGATAAGCGGAATGGGCGAACTGCATCTTGAAATTATCGTTGACAGACTTCGCAGAGAGTTCAATGTAGAGGTAAAGGTAGGACGTCCTCAGGTAGCTTACAGAGAGGCAATAAAGAAACCCGCAAGAGCCCAGGGTAAATTTATCCGTCAGTCCGGAGGTAAGGGACAGTACGGGGATGTAGTCCTCGAAATAGAACCTATTGCCGGAGGAAAGGGTTTTGAGTGGGAAGACCGCATAGTTGGCGGTTCAGTACCTAAGGAATACATTCCGGCAGCCCAAAAAGGCGTTCAGGAAGCTCTTTGTAACGGAATTCTTGGCGGCTACCCGGTAATAGGGATAAAAGTCGCGATAGTTGACGGAAGCTACCATGAGGTCGACAGTTCCGAAATGGCATTCAGGATAGCGGGTTCAATGGCAATAAAAGAAGCTATTAAGAGAGCAGATCCCGTACTTATGGAACCGGTAATGGATGTAGAAGTAGTAGTCCCGGAAGAATATATGGGTGATGTAATGGGCAACATTTCCTCAAGGAGAGGAAAAGTAACCGAAATGGGTTCAAGAGCTAATGTTAGGATCGTTAAAGCTTTTGTTCCACTTGCAGAAATGTTTGGTTATGCAACGGACCTAAGGAGTAAGACTTCCGGGAGAGCTTCGTATAGTATGACTTTTGACCATTACGACGAAGTGCCGAAAAGCGTAGCTGAAGAACTTCTGAAAATATAGCAAAATATCAAACAGGCAGGAAATATCTAAAGGAGGCAAGACAGAAATGGCAAAGGAAAAATTTGTAAGAAACAAGCCGCATCTCAACATAGGAACAATAGGCCATATTGACCACGGTAAGACGACCCTTACAGCGGCGATCACAAAGACGCTTGCTAGGCATGGCGGTGCGGATTTCACACCGTTCGACATGATCGACAAGGCGCCTGAAGAGAGAGACCGCGGTATCACGATCAACATTTCACACGTTGAATACCAGACAGAGAATCGCCACTATGCCCACATCGACTGTCCGGGACATGCTGACTACATCAAGAACATGATTACCGGCGCAGCTCAGATGGACGGAGCGATCCTCGTAGTATCAGCAGCAGACGGTCCAATGCCCCAGACCCGTGAGCACGTGCTTCTTGCACGTCAGGTCAACGTTCCTGCACTCGTAGTATTCATGAACAAGTGCGACATGGTAGACGACCCCGACCTTCTTGATCTTGTTGAGATGGAGATCAGAGATCTTCTGAGCAAGTACGATTTCCCGGGAGACGACATTCCTATCGTACGCGGCAGCGCACTGAAGGCACTTGAGAGTGACGAAGCAAACGATTGGACGGCAAGTATCGAGGAACTGATGCAGGCATGCGACGACCACATTCCCGCTCCTGTGCGCGAAGTTGAATTACCCTTCCTTATGCCGATCGAAGACGTATTTACGATCACAGGCCGCGGCACAGTTGTGACCGGCAGGGTAGAGAAGGGTCTCATCAAGCCGGGCAATGAAGTCGAGATCGTAGGCATGAAAGACACAATGAAAACAGTAGCGACGAGCCTTGAGATGTTCCGCAAGATCCTTGACGACGCCGAAGCCGGAGACAACGTGGGAGTTCTTCTGCGTGGTGTAGGCAAAGAAGATGTAGAGCGCGGACAGGTTTTGGCCAAGCCGGGAAGCATCAAGCCCCACAAGCACTTCAAGGGTGAAGTTTACGTCCTTAAGAAGGAAGAAGGGGGCCGCCACACACCGTTCTTCTCAGGCTACAAGCCGCAGTTCTACTTCCGTACAACAGATGTTACCGGAGACATCAAGCTTGCCGAAGGCATCGAGATGGTAATGCCGGGAGACAACAGTACATTTGAAGTAAATCTCATTGTACCGATAGCAATGCAGCCCGGACTTCGCTTCGCAGTACGCGAAGGCGGCCGTACAGTGGGTGCAGGCGTCGTTACAGAGATAATAGACTAGAGCAGCCCCAGGAGGGGAATATTTTGGCAAAAAAAATTCGTATTAAATTAAAAGCCTTTGACCATCGCGTTCTGGATGCCTCTGCCACACAAATTGCAGAGACAGCGGAGCGCACTGGTGCAAGAGTGTCCGGGCCGGTACCTCTTCCGACAAAGATCAAAAAGTTCGATATTTTGATGTCCCCGCACGTTGACAAGGATGCCCGCGAACAGTTTGAGATCAGGACACACAAGCGTCTGATAGATATAATCGATCCGACCCAGAAGACGATGGAAGCTCTTATGGAGCTCAATCTGCCCTCCGGTGTTGATATACAGATCAAGCTTTAAATGTTTGATCTGAAAGGAGTGAAACGCTAATGAGCATGGGGATTCTGGGCCGTAAGGTAGGGATGACCCAGGTCTTCGACGAAGATGGTAAGGCAGTGCCAATAACAGTTATTGAGGCAGGACCTTGCTCTATCGTTGGAATCCGGACACCTGAAAAGAACAGTTACAGCGCAGTGCAGCTCGGTTTCGGAGAAGTTAAACCCGTAAAAGTCAATAAGCCAATGAAGGGTTACTTTGAGAAACAGGGAACAACACCGAAGCGCTGGCTGAGGGAGTTTCGCGTAGAAAGTACGTTGGACTACCAGGTGGGACAGGAGATCACCGTTTCTCTGTTCCAGAACGACGAAATTGTTGATGTCACAGGCATCAGCAAAGGTAAGGGAACCGCAGGCGTGATGAAACGACATGGATTTAGCGGAGGACCGGCTAGCCATGGTGCTTCTCGTAGTCACCGTCATGCCGGTTCGATCGGATGCAGCAGTTATCCCGGCCGCGTAATAAAGGGCCGGAAAATGGCGGGTCATATGGGAAGTGAGCGCGTAACCACGAAAAACCTTAAGGTTTTTGCTGTGGATGAAGAGAACAACCTGATACTTATCAAAGGTTCAGTTCCCGGCGCGCGCGACAGTCTTATTATGATCCGTAAAACAGCGTAAGTAGGGAGGCAGAAGACTATGCCTGTAGTAAAAGAAGTAAATTTCAAAGGCGAGGTAATTGGAGATTTTGAACTCTCTGATGCCGTCTTCGGTGCCCCTGTCCATGTGCCGGCTATGCATCAGGTAGTAGTTGCGCATCTGGCTAACTGCCGTGTTGGAACTCATGACACAAAAGACCGCGGGGAAGTCCGTGGCGGTGGTAAAAAGCCCTGGAGACAAAAAGGTACAGGTCGTGCCCGTGCAGGCAGCTCCCGTTCACCCGTTTGGGTCGGTGGCGGAGTCGCTCATGGACCACATCCGAGAGACTATCATCAGAAAGTAAACAAAAAGGTGCGTCGCCTTGCACTTTGCAGCGCCCTTACACTAAAAGTTCAGGAAGAGAACATGCTTATTCTTCAGCGCTTTGATGTACAGGCACCGAAGACAAAGGTAATGTTGGATTTCCTTACAGCTATTGACAGTGGAAAGAAGCCGCTTTTTGTTCTTCACGAAACGAACATGGCAGTTGTCAAATCTGCTGCAAACATTCCTGGAGCGGAAGTTCTTCATGTTGACAGCATCAACGTCTATGACCTTCTTAACCACGACCAGCTGATTGCGACTCCTGAGGCTGTCAAAAAGCTCGAGGAGGTGTTCGGTTAATGAACGCAGTAGCACATGATATTATTGTACGTCCGATAATTACAGAAAAAACAAGCCGGATGATGGAACTTGGACAGTACACGTTTGAAGTGCTTCCCAAAGCGAACAAGATCGATATCCGCAAGGCAGTAGAGGAAGTCTTCAAAGTAAAAGTAGTAAGGGTAAATACGATCCAGGTCCGTTCCAAACCGAAGCGGATGGGTGCCTTTTTGGGTCGTTCACGTTCCTGGAAGAAAGCGATAATTACACTTGCAAAAGGTGAAAAGATCGCATTTTTCGAGGGCGCAAGCGCCTAGGC
>JAAZCN010000095.1 GCA_012513245.1 Synergistaceae bacterium
AGAGTGGTAATTTTACTTGTTGCATATCTTTCCAGTGCAAGTGGGAGTTCTTCAAATGATATGCCGCATCCGTCGTCTTCTATGACAAAAGACGACTTTCCTCCCTGTTCAATATAAAGAGTTATATTTCTTGCTGAGGCATCCATTGAGTTTTCTATGAGTTCCTTGGCGACGGAAGAGGGTCTTTCGATCACCTCTCCTGCCGCTATCCTGCTGGATACTTCACTGTCAAGACGTTTTATCATTTGAAATCCAGCACTTTCCGGCTCTCTTTCCTAAGCCTGTAAACGATTTGCAAAGCTTCCATCGGAGTCATTCCGTCAGGATCCGAAGCTGCCAGCTCTTCAAGGATGGCCTCATGCCCCACATCAAAGAGCTTCATCTGGTTTTCTTCATTAGCAGGCGAGGCAGATCTATGTTCATTAGCTTCAGACTCAAAACGTGCAAGCAATTCTTTTGACCTTCTCAGGACCAGCGAAGGTACCCCCGCAAGCTTTGCGACCTCTATGCCGTATGACCTGTCAGAGGGGGCCTCAACAACTTTATGGAGGAATGTTACTCCGTTCTTTCCCTCTTCGACCGCCATGCTGAGGTTGGTCACTCCCGGAAGTTTATCTGCAAGCTGTGTTAGCTCATGGTAGTGAGTCGCAAAAAGGACAGCAGCCCTTCTTCCCTCTTGGCCCTGAAGGTATTCTATGACTGACCATGCAATGCTAAGCCCGTCGTATGTAGAAGTACCTCTGCCGACCTCGTCAAGTATGACAAGGCTCCTGTCTGTGGCATTCCGAAGGATATTCGCAGTCTCAACCATTTCCACCATGAAAGTACTCTGTCCCCTTGCAAGTTCGTCACGCGCACCTATTCTTGTAAATACGCGGTCAATAATCCCGATCTTTGCGCTCTCTGCAGGAACAAAGCAACCAATATGAGCCATTATAGCTATAAGAGCGGCCATTCTAAGATAGGTCGACTTGCCCGCCATGTTCGGGCCTGTGATTATCGCTATTCTTTTTCCCGAGACCATGCTGAGAGAAAAATCATTTGGCGTAAAGGGGCGATTCCCAAGCATTATCTCTATTACAGGATGTCTTCCGTTTTTAACGATAAAATCTGTTCCCATCTCCATGACAGGCCTTACATACCTTCGTTCTGAAGCAATTTCAGCCAGTGAAGAGAAAAGGTCTGCAGCGGCAATGAATTTTGCCGCGTTAAGGATATCCGGACTCTTTAAAAGAGCTGCCTCAACGATCTCGGAATATATTCTTTCCTCTATGGAAAGTATCTCCTCTTCCGATCTGAACATCTCTTTTTCAAATATTTTGAGTTCTTCGGTAATGAAGCGTTCTGCGTTTACAAGAGTCTGTTTTCTGATATATTCTGCAGGAGCCTTGTTCAGACCGCCTCTAGGTATCTCTATGTAATAACCGAAGACCCTGTTTACTCCTGCCTTCAGGTTCTTTATGCCGGTCCTCTCTCTTTCACTTTCCTCAAATCTATGCAGCCATGCGGAGGAATGGGCCGCCTTGTCCCTCCATTCGTCCAGAGACTTATCATGTCCTTCTTTTATAACTCCTCCGTCTCTTACAAAGCGGGGAACGCTTTCTGAGATCGAAGATTCAAGAAGAGAGAAGAGTTCTTTAAGGTCATCCACGTCCTGAGTCCAGCTTTTTAAATTTTCATTCTGAGCCATAAGTGATATAAGCGTAGGCAGCTCGCGGAGAGTTTCCCGTATTGTAACAAGATCTGATGGAGATCCCATCTTTAGAGTCAGCCGGCTTATTGCCTTTTCCATATCCGCACAGGATGAAAGACGATCCTTCAGTTCCCGGCGGAGTGAATTGTCTTTTACAAGCTCTTCAATTGAGTCCTGCCTTTTTTCTATAGTACCTATATCCTGAAGCGGAGAGAGTATCCATTCTTTTAGAGTTCTCCTGCCCATTGCAGTACGGCATCTGTTGAGGACAGAAAATAACGAAATATCAGAGGGTTCTGTCAACTCAAGATTATTTACAGTATTCTGATCAAGAATAAGCGATTGCGCCGGCAAAACAGGCGTAATAGCTGTAACGTGCAGGGCCTGGGAAAACTGAGTCTCTTCCAGATATCGCAAAACTGCAGCTGACGCCCCGGCAGAAAAATCCCTGTCGTCAATTCCCATACAGTTGAGCGAGGCTATTCCCCACTTTCTGCAAAGCCACTCTGAGCCTGCCTTGGGATCGAATTCTCCCTTTTCTCTTTCAACAATGTTTAGACGGGTCAGATCGGGATATATATCAGAAAGGTCCTGATGCTGTCCCTTTCGGATCAATATTTCATCCGGACGGAATGAAAAGAGAAGAGATGATGCCTCTTCAGCATTGAAAGTCCCTGCTTTGAGGGTGCCTGTCGCAGTGGTAAGAAGTGCCAGGGAGATGTTTTTACCGTCAAAAAAACAGGCTGCAAGGTTTCCGTCTGACTCTGAACTGTCCGAAAGCCATGTGCCGGGCGTCACCAATCTTGTTACTTCTCTTTTGACCAAAGTCTTTCCGTCAGGAACTGTGACCTGTTCACATATTGCGATCCTGTATCCTGCAGCAACAAGCCTTCCGAGATAGGCATCCACCGAATGAAAGGGAACTCCTGCCATGGGTATGGCATTCACTGCTTCACGTGAACGTGACGTGAGGGCAATATCCAACACAGATGATGCGATCTGAGCATCCTCAAAAAACATCTCATAAAAATCGCCCATGCGGAAAAAAAGAAGAGAGTCAGGATACTGCTCTTTCCAGTACATGTACTGTTCCAGCATGGGGGTCATCTTAGTCCCCTGCGGAAGTTCCAAGTCTATTCAGACCTCCCCCTGTCCAGGTAGCTTTGAAGGAGAAGAGATGCCGCGACCATGTCTACCCTTTGTTTCCGGCCCTTCCTTGAGACATCTCCCTCTAAGAGGTACTGCTGCGCTATTACAGTTGTAAAACGCTCATCCCAAAAAATTATTTCGAAATTTGGGTATTTGGCAACGATCGTTTCAGTAATTTCTCTTATATTTACAGCCTCTGGGCCCTCATTGCCGCCGGTCCTGAGCGGAAGACCTACCAGAAGTTTTGATGTTTTATAGGTATCCATGATCTTTTTAAGTTCTTCTATCCAGTCGTTCTTTGTACTTAGAACGGTCAAGGCCTGTGCAAAAGATCCAAATGGATCACTTACAGCGACGCCGACCCTGACAGATCCTATATCTATTGCAACTATCCGCTCCAACTATTCGGCCCGGCCTTTTGAAACAAGTCTGGCAAAGATTTCAGGAGCCTTCTCGATAGCTTCGTTCAGCTTACCTGCATCGGGAGCTCTGCCCTGAGCAAGATTGGGTCTTCCTCCACCTTTTCCTCCAATGAGGTCAGCTATCTCCTTCAGGAACTCATTTGCTCTGATCCCCTTGCTCACAGCCTCTTCACTAGCCATGGAGGTCAACGACACATGATTTTCTTCTCCTATCCCGGCAAGGAGTATTAGGGCAACAGGGTACTTCTGTTTTATTCTGTCACCGATCTGCCTCAGAAGATCGGGGGTAATATTTTCAAACTTTTCCATTACAAGATCAACACCGTTGGTGCTTGCACGAGGTTTAATGCTCTCCTCAATATCAGACATAGCTGCCTTGACCTGCAGATCTCTGTTTTTTCTCTCGAGCATCTTCTTTTCATCGAGAAGATCTTCTACTCTTCCGAGAATCGAATCAACGTCTTCGCCCAGCATCGACATTAGAGTTCCTGACAGGTAGCTGAAACGCTGGAAGGCCTCCAGAGCATTCTGTCCCGTTATTGCGTTGATACGCCTTACTCCCGAGCCTATTCCCTCTTCACGTATGATCTTGACTACACCGATCTCACCTGTAGCTTTAACATGTGTGCCTCCGCAAAGCTCCGTGGAGTATCCCGGTATCTCAAGCACCCTTACCTCATCACCGTATTTCTCGTCAAAGAGCGCCTTTGCTCCGGTCTTTTTTGCCTCTTCGATCGGCATAACAGACGTATTCACAGGCAGGTTTGAAAGGACCTGCTCATAGACAATGGATTCGATCTCACGTAACTGGTCCAATGTAAGCGGGGCAAAATGGTTAAAGTCAAAACGTAGAAAAGTTGGCGTTACTATCGATCCGGCCTGTCTCAGATGCTGTCCGAGCACTCTGGACAGCGCCTCGTGCACAAGATGCGTTGCCGTGTGGTGCCTCTGGATGTTTTTTCTTCTCACCGCATCTATCAATGCTGTCACTGCCTGATTTTTATTGAGACTTCCCTTAAGAAGCCTGCCTCGGTGAACGATAAGATCGTTCACCGGATAAAGAGTGTCCTCTACCTG
>JAAZCN010000096.1 GCA_012513245.1 Synergistaceae bacterium
CCTTTCAGTTTTTCGATCGATCCCTGAGACTGGATACCCCTTCTTTCGTCGAAACCTTCGCTGTATTTATTCTTGAGCTTGGGCCAGGACAAAAAGAAAATTGAATCGATAAGGGGCTGATAGAGTGATCTGAGCAGCGACAGCTAAGCCACCCCCGCTTTAAGTATCTCATGTATATGGACCATCCCTACCGGCTTGTCATCTTCTACCGCAATGAGGGCTGATACTTCCCACTCTTGAACGATGCGCACAGCTTCAACTGCGAGCCTTTCCGGCGATATTACTCTAGGGGTGGGAGTCATTCCCATGTGCACAGGCATATCCAGACCCTGCACTCCCTCTCTTTCAATAAAACGCCTGAGATCACCGTCAGTAAAGATTCCGACTAGTTTACCGGCGTCATTTACTACAGCTGTAGCTCCGTAGCCTTTGCTCGTTATCTCGAAGAGGGCTTCCCTGATAAGTGATGTTTCCTTCGTGACCGGGAGTTTGTCTCCTGTCCCCATAAGATCCCTTACCCTTAACAGAAGTTTTTTGCCAAGAGAACCTCCCGGGTGGAAGAGGGCGAAATCCTCTTTTCCCAACCCAAGAAGCATCGTAGCCATGCCTGCGACAGCATCTCCTAAAGCCATTTGCAGAGTAGTGCTGCTTGTGGGAGCCAGACCGAGCGGATCAGCTTCAGATTCAACGTGAGAATCCAGCACTATATCAGACTCTTTGGCAAGTGTTGAATTTAAATTTCCTGTTACCCCGATTATAGGTGCACCCAATCTTTTAAAATATGGGATTATGTCAATAAGTTCTCTTGTCTCACCGCTGTTGCTCAGGAAATAACCTAGATCATCGCGGCAGACCATCCCGAGGTCTCCATGGGCCCCTTCGGTTGCATGAAGGAAGAAGGCCGGAACTCCGAGCGAGGCAAACGTAGCGGCTGTCTTTCTCCCTACATGTCCGGATTTTCCAAGCCCCGACACTACGACCCGTCCTTTGCATCTGCTTAGAAGATGGGCGGCAGCTACAAGTTCAGTGCTTACCCTTGATGCTGCGGATATCAGTGCACTTGCTTCTTTTTGCAGAATATTCCTTCCTGCTGCAAGCATTTCTTCATCGGAAAATTTCTTTTCCTCACGTTCGTATGGCAAATTCATTTTTATTTACCTGCCCAATCAAGAGAAGCAAAGCCTATCTTCTCCTTTACGATCCTGTCAATTTCAGCGGTCTGCCTCAGAATTTCTCGCATCGAGCGAAGAGGTACCATATTCGGTCCGTCGCACATTGCAGAATCGGGGTCGGGATGTACTTCCATAAAGAGAGCGTCTATCCCAACAGCTACAGCAGCACGTATCAGAGGCAATACGAAGGATCTGTCTCCCCCGCTTCTGTCTCCCTGTCCTCCCGGCTTCTGAACACTGTGTGTAGCATCAAACATGACAGGAAAACCAAGACTTCTCATTACAGGAAATGAGCGAAAATCGACAGACAGCTCATGGTATCCGAAAGCTGTTCCTCTCTCACACAAGATTATCTGTTCGTTGCCGGCTTCACGACATTTGTTGACTACCGATCTCATGTCTTCAGGCGCCATAAACTGCGCTTTTTTGATATTCAGTGGCTTGCCCGTTTTGCTTGCCGCAACCAGGAGATCTGTCTGACGGCATAAAAATGCAGGTATCTGTATGAGGTCAACGGTATCAGCAAGCTTTTCGGCCTGCCATGGCTCATGCATATCAGTCACAATAGGGATATCAAGCCTGCTCCCGATTTCCTTGAGCCAGCCGAGTCCCTCTTCTATTCCAGGCCCCCTGTAACTTGCGATCGATGTCCTGTTTGCCTTGTCGAAAGAGGCCTTAAATATATATCCAAAGCCAAACTCACTGCATAGTTTTTTCATCTCTTCTGCAATGGCATAGGCACCTTCAAAGCTTTCAAGTACGCAGGGACCTGCTGCGATAGCCAGCCTGTTACCACCGACAGTAATGTCGCGGACCTTGACTTTCATTATTCTCTGTGACGATCCTTTATTCACTCGGCAGCATCTCCTTTTTTATATGGTAAATTCTTTTCGCTCTTTTGTTCTATAAAAAAGCGGTATTTTTCATAGACAGCGCATCTATTATCCCATCCAAGAGCGGATGCGCAATACTCAACTATATGGTCAAGGGCTCCAACCCCGCCCAGATTTCGTATTCCGGCCTCTCTCATGCTCTTTTTCAGTTCAGGATCACTAAGAATACGTTCGGCAGCTTTTGCAAGCTCCTGTGGTTCAGCTTTTACAAGTATTTCTGCCTCTTTCAGAAGCTTTTTCTGTATAAGTTTTCCTTTTTCGAGTATTGAGACAACAGGTACACCCAGACCTGCACAGAGCTGGTTTGCCGTCCCTCCAAGACCGATCAGCAGATCCGCTCCCAATGCTGCGTCTGATACTTCACCCCTTAATATCCTGACCGTTATCCCCTCTGATTCCAGCACGTCACTGCCGGGAACCAACACCCAGCCCTCAAGGTTTTCAAGCAATTTATCCACATCGATCATAGGGGCAGGGACCATTACGAAACTGCATTTCTTTCTTTTGGAGAGCTCCTTTGCGGAGTCCAGGATAAGTATCACATCTTCGTAGGTCCTGGGACGGCTCCCCGGCAAAAGAAGTATTCTGAGGCCGTCTGTCCCATCCCATACCTTTATCTCGGTCTTTTCCTTATCTATCAGGTCCATTACAGGATTACCGCAAAATTCTGCGTTTACTCCCCCCGACCTGAGTTCTTCAGCTGTCTCTGAGTCCCTCGTCCATACAAATCTGCTTCTGTGTTTAAGCAAAAATTGTTCGACAGAGAGGTGTCCGCTCAGATGTACTGATTTTGCAGTAGCCACTAGGACGGGCTTCATTCCCTGTCCCCAGAGCATGCTTGCAAGCAGATAGACATCTCCTACACAGACAGGAGTCCTGTATCTGCTGTAAAGTGACGAAAGCGCACTCATTTGAGAGGTGATAGAGCTTCCCAGTCCATGCCTCAGATCTTTAACAAACTCCAGGAAACTGTATTTTATTACTCCCCCGCTGGGCATTTCAATAGATGGTGAAAGCACCCTGAAGCCTTCGTTCCTGTAATGCGTACCGGAGCCAACAAATGCAAAGGCAGATACTTCGGCGGCACTGAATCGTTTTTTCATTTTCTTTGCAAGCACAACACCTATCGCGTCTTCGCCATATCCGTTTGATGCTACCATCAAATTGGGTTTAAGCTTCTCCATTATTCTCTTTCTGAATCCAAGATCGTCATCAAGAGCTACAACTATGCGTGGAATATATATGGGAATATCCAAATCCAGCCACTCAGGAAGGTTCACAAGGTCCTTTTCGGTGCAGATAAAACCGTCGACGCCTCTATTTTTTGCCAGTTCGATCAGATCGTTTATGTCGTTTTCGGTGAAGATATGGTGATCCCTGAATGTACGGTGGTCCGAGATCGAGATATTTATCTGTTCAAGGAATTTATAAAATCCTGCAGGGCTTCCTATTGCAGAAAAAGCTATGTATTTTCCACTCGGGCTTACTTCCGCAGGGAGAATGCGTTCTTCTCCCCGGATTATCTCTATCCATGATTCCATTCTAATTTCAGCTGTAAAGATTTTTTGCGGGTCAAGAAGTTTCTCCAGTTCAGCCTTTGTATAGGACAGCTGATCGGGATCAGCCTGATTTGCCTTGGTTATGACAAGGATATCTGCTCTGCTGAAAGCTGATTTGGGCTCCCTCATAGAACCGGCGGGGATAACATTGCCGTTTCCAAAAGGACAGGTCGCATCTACAAGGACTATGTCAACATCGCGGGCCATCCTTCTGTGCTGGAATGTATCATCGGTCACAGCAACTTTCGCTCCCAGAGAGGCAAGCAATGTAACTCCCTGGACCCTGTCTCTGGATACAACGATTTTTACTCCGGGAAGCCTCTTAGCGAGCATCAGCGGTTCGTCCCCTGCCGTATCTCTATGTGTGCTCTCTTCGTCCTGGCCTATCCATATGGGGCCATGCTCTTTAGTCCTGTATCCCCGGCTTACAAGTCCGGCCTCTATTCCGGCCTCCTGAAACTGCCTGACTACAAGTTCAGTCATGGGGGTTTTATTTGTGCCGCCCAGGCTGTTGTTGCCAATACTCACAACAGGCAGCGGGGGCTCGGTCACCCCCAGCAGTCCTCTTGCGTACAGATTTATTCTTAACTTCATCCATAGACGCGTAATAAACTGAAGAGGATAAAGCAGAGCCCAAGGGGATATTTTTTTTTCTCCCCTTGCGTATCTAAGATAACTGCGTAGTAGTTTTGACATTTTCTTCGCCGTTTACTCCGTTGCTAGCCATAAAAAGTTTATAATAATGACCTTTTATCGATAAAAGATCCTCATGAGTGCCCTGTTCAACAAGTTTTCCTTCCGAAAGTACAGCTATCATGTCAGCGTCGCGTATCGTAGATAGCCTGTGGGCTATTATGATCGCGGTCCTTCCTTGCATTGCTTTTCGCATCGCTTCCTGTACCCGCTGCTCTACCAGGGCATCAAGCGACGAAGTTGCCTCATCCATTATCAGTATCCGCGGATCTCTTACTACAGCCCTTGCAATTGCAATGCGCTGTCTTTGTCCTCCGCTCAGAGTGACCCCTCTCTCTCCTACGGCTGTATCAAAACCATCGGGAAGGCTCCTTATAAAGTTGAGTATCCCGGCGGTCTCGGCAGCCCTGACAAGGTCATCGTCAGTGACCCCTTCATATCCGTATCCGATATTGTATGCGAGGGTACCCTTCATCAGGACAGGGTCCTGATGAACTACTCCAATCTGTCTGCGGTAGCTTTTCAGATCAAGCTGCTTAATATCTGTACCGTCAATTAAAATTGTCCCTTTCTGCGGATCATAAAATCTCATAACAAGATCAGCCAGTGTTGATTTTCCGGCACCGGTAGATCCTACAACGGCTACTTTCCGGCCTCTGACGATCTCAAAATCCAAACCTTTAAGGACCCATGTTTTGTCGTTATAGGCAAACCAGACATCCTTAAATATTATATGACCCTCCATAGGAGTCAGGATGAGTGGGTTTTCCGGCAGGGGCACCTCGTTTTTTTCATCAAGTATTTCAAAGACCCTGTCAGCAGAGGCAACTCCCTGTTGTATCGTACTGACCACTCTACTCAGTATTCTTATCGGCTGTACAAGCAATCCAATGTATGTAAGAAAAGCAAGAAGTGCACCGGCTGTCAGCTTGTCGTTTATAACGTCTCTGCCGCCAAGCCACAAAATAAAGGCAAGGGCGGTAATAAGTATCACTTCAACTGTGCCTTCAAGTAGACCTCTCACCTGAGTACCCTTCATTACCGCCTTAAAATGCTTGTTGCTCTCATGCTCAAACCTTTCATATTCTTTCTCTTCTGTAACGAAGGCTCTGACTATCCTTATGGATGAAAGTGCTTCCTGTGCGATCGCCGCTACCATTGCAAGTTTTTCCTGTATCGTGCCACCAACTTCGCGCAGCTTAGAAGAGGCTTTATCAATAACAAGCACAGCCAAAGGGGTTACTATGAATGTGACAAGGGTAAGCTTCCAGTTTATGAAGAGAAGAAAACATATGATCCCAATAAATGTACAACCTTGCACAACAAAATCGACTACTACCGAAGCAAGCAAGTTCTGAAGAACGGCAACATCGTTAGTTATCCTTGAAAGGAACTCTCCCGAACGTTTGCTGTAAAGTTTTGCCAGAGAAAGTCTCTGAGTGTGGTCGTAGAGCTCCAGCCTGATATCTATGACGACCTTCTGTCCGACCCATGTCATCAGATACATATGTCCATACCCAAAGAGAGCTTTTAGGATATAGAGGGTTATTATCCCAAGTGCAAGAAGATTCAGAGTCGAAGCTTCTTTATTGATAAGAACATCATCAACAATATTTTTTATAAGCCAAGGAGGGATGATACCGAATATGGCTGAAAGAGTCATGCAAGCCAGAGCAGCTGCCAGCCTCGTCTTATATGGTTTACAGTAGCCCAACAGTCGAATATACGAGGACCATGCTTTTTGGTCTTTCAAATATAACATATCAGGCCTGCCCCATTATTTTTCCTGCCCACGACTCGTAGACTCCCGTCTCTCCAAGCATGCTTCTTGCAAGATCCATTTTTTGAGATATGTATTTTTTTGTTTTATCATCAAGGTTGAGCCACTTTAAAGCCTCTTTTAGTATGTTCTCCGCCGTAGCTTTCTCCTGCATCAGTTCGGGGAAAAGTTCCGTGTCTAGCAGTATATTTGGGATCGTATAATAGGGAGTCTTCACAAGACAGCTTGCTATTAAGGCAGAGAGCGGACTTACCCTATAAACTGCTACCATGTAGATACCCAGCATCATTGCTTCAACAGCGACTGTCCCACTGGCAGCTACCGAGCAGCATGAAGCGGCAAGGAGATCCCTGCCCTGCCCTGTGTAAACATCGAAATTACCTGCCTGAAGTCGCTCTGTCATCTTCATTTTTTCCCTCTCATGAAGTCCGGGAGCTATCGAAAAAACAGGACGCCATCCCATTAGTCTAAGTTCAGAGGCTGCTGTTTCCATCACAGGCAGCAGGTTTTTTATTTCAATCCCCCTGCTTCCGGGAAGGAAAGCTATCAGCTTTCTGTCATCTCTGTAACTTTTCGGTAGATTCGCTGCAAGGGCCTCTTTGTCTGAAAATTCATCTATCATTGGATGGCCTGTCCAATAGCTGCTGCAACCTTTTTTTAAAAGAAATTCATGTTCAAACCTGAAGAGCGGAAAACATTCATCAACAACGGCAGCTATTTTTTTTACCCTTCCGCTTCGCCAGGCCCATACGGTAGGCGGAGAAATGTAGAAGACCTTACCTTTGTAGCCTCTAGACCTAAGTTTCCGGACAAGACGAATGTTGAAATCAGGGCTGTCAGCGATAACGACGCTTTGAGGCCGTCTTTGCATTATTCGGTCTGTCATCTCGTTCAACAGTCTGAACAATGAGGGCACAGAGGGCAGCACCTCTGCTATTCCAAGAAGCTGGAGCTCCTCACCCGGCCATTCTATCCTTACACCCGCTTCTTTTGGTTCTTTGCCTCCCATACCCCATATATCGCCCTCGTAGCCCCTCTTACGGAGGGCTTTAGCGACGGAGGCGGCATAGTGATCCCCGGAAGCTTCGCCTGAACTTAGGAAGATCGACACTGTTCTATTCCTATTACAGCTATTTTTTCTTTTTCAGCAACGGAACGGAATTCTTCAGGTTCCATTATAAGGGTCCATCCTGAATGAAGAGCTAGACAGGTCAATTTTGCCTGCGCCATGTTTTTAAGCGTGTCTGGTCCCACTGTAGGGATGTCATATCGCTGATCCTGATCAAGACGCATCATTTTAACGACAGTTCCACTTGAACAGAGAGAGCCGGCCCTGAGAAGAGTCGCGTCCGTCCCCTCCATAGCCTCCACTGCGACTACCGAACGCTTGTTGACAACAACTGTCTGTCCGAATGACAGTGGAACAAGGGTTTTACATATCGAAAAACCATATTCCACGTCAGCCATCTCTTCAGAAGTGGTCCTTCTGCCTGCTATATGTCCAGACCCTGCAAGCAGATCCGGTATGATCTCCTTATAGCTCATTACCTCAAATCCGGATTTTTCAAGAAAGTCTACAAGAGCTCCCAAAAGCGAGTGATCATCCCTAAAAACAAGGCTTGCAAGGAATCTTTGGGTCGTAAGATCGAAAAGTGAGGGCTTGAATGCTAGGGTCTTAGATATTAGGCCCGCCATGATTATTTTTTTGATACCGCGGTTTTTCATGTCCTTGATAGTTATTCCAATATCAGGCTTTACTATGTTTACTACTTCAAGTGCATATTTAGATATTTCCCCGACTTTTTCCCTGACTGAGTAAACGACCGGAGGGGTTCCCATGTCAGTAAGTCTGCTAGCTATTACAACAGGTAAATTTCCATCTCCGGCTATCAAGGCTATCTTATTTTTCATCAATTATTCCTCCACAAACCGTATACGCTTTTATTGACACACTATAATTGTCACTCATAAGAGCTGATTTAGTCATTAAAAACTTTTACACCGTCAAAAAGTATAGCACAGCTGCCTCTCTTAACGTCAGGAAAGGTTCGGACCAGAGAAAGTCAGCCTCTGATGTTGTTTATATATCGTTATCCCAGTGCGACATCAAGGACCATCATTACAGCAAAGCCAAATAAGACCCCCATTGTTGCCAGATCTCCGTTTCCGCTTGATTGTGACTCAGGGACGACCTCTTCAACTACAACAAATATCATCGCACCCGCGGCATAAGCCAGCGCGTAAGGAAGGACCGGACGCGCTATCTGGACCAATAACGCTCCCAGAACAGCAAAAACCGGTTCAACTACAGCTGAAAGCTGACCGTATAAAAAAGCCTTCCGCCTGGTCAGTCCCTCACGACGAAGCGGCATCGATACAGCCAGTCCTTCAGGAAAGTTCTGCAGCCCTATCCCCAGAGCCAACGCTATAGCTCCGGCCAGCGTGGCTTCGGGCATCAGCCCGATAGCACCGAAAGCGACTCCTACAGCCAGTCCCTCCGGAATGTTATGGATGGTTATTGCCAAGACAAGAAGCGTAGTCCTTTTCATCCTTGAGGGAGGACCGTCCGGTTCTGTCTCTGCCATTCCGGGATGTAGATGCGGCAGCAGCATGTCAAGAAGCCTCATTGAAGTACCGCCAAGAAGGAACCCTATAAAAGGAGGCAGCCATCCCGGATAGCCCAGCTCCTCTGATATCAATATTGCCGGGGCAAGCAGAGACCAGAAACTGGCGGCCATCATGACACCTCCTGCAAACCCCAGCATGACATCCAGTACTTTTTGATGCGGTCTTCTTGCAAGAAAAACTAACGAAGCACCTAAAGCTGTCACGCCCCACGTAAAGCACCCTGCCAATAAAGCCTGTACAGGAGCAGAAGCTCCAACAAACCAGTCCATAGCTATATCTCCTCCCGGCATTCTAATTTGTTTGTAGTTATTTTACTTCCGAGGCCCGGCTAAAGTAACCGTATAATACATTGAACTTTGTTCCAGAGAGACATAATACTCTTTTCTTGATATATAATACTCTCTCAGAACGCAGGAGGCGAAGCCAGTGTTTTCTACCGATAAGACAAATAAATGGTTCAATGGATTCACGGATAATTTTAGGATAGATGGGATCCTCCACCCTATGCTGGAGCTCAAACTCAAACACAGCAAAAGAGTCTCAATAATTTGCTGTGAAACAGCGGATTCGCTCGGATGGGACGAGGATGGAGACAGATGGCTTGCACATTCTGTCGGCCTTCTGCATGATGTGGGAAGATTCCCCCAGTATAAGATATACAGCACTTTTTTCGACAGTATAAGCGTAGACCATGGAGATCTGGGAGCTGAAATAATTTCAAAAGAATTTGACTGGAAGGACATCCCGGATAATTTCAGGGAAAATATCCTCTCTTCGGTAAAGTTCCATAATAAGAAAAAAATTCCGACTGACATGAAGCCCGGTGCTATTAAATGGTCGTGCCTGGTCAGGGATGCTGATAAAATTGACATTTATAGGCTGGTAGAGGAACGCATTGACAAAGGGACGATCTTTGAAATGCTGCCCAGACATCAGGTGGTCGAAGGGCTTTCATCGGATCTTGTGGAAGAGATAAGAGCAACAGGTTCTGGTTCCTATTGCAAAGCCCGCTCCTTGCAGGATTATAGGCTGATACAGCTCACATGGGGATGTGACCTTAATTTTCCTGTTTCAGTCTCAACACTCAAAAAAGAAAAAATAATCGAGAGGATCCGCGAAGACCTGCGACCTTACGGTATAAACGACCTGGTAGACAATTTAGTTAACCGGATATATTCCATGGATTAACAAAAGAGAGACCTTCAAATCAATGAGGGTCTCTCAAAATAATGGCTGATCCTATGGTTGGCTTACTACCCGATCACTGAACTTCGAACATATCTTTGCCTACGCCGCATACGGGGCAGACCCAGTCATCTGGGATATCTTCGAAGGATGTTCCCGGGGCAACTCCTGAATCCGGATCTCCTGCTTCTGGATCATAAACGTAACCGCAAACGGTACACAGATACTTCTTCATAGTTCAAAGTCCTCCTTTTTAATTAGGCCTTACCAATGGCCCCTATTGCTGAAATCATTATCATTTTAACACCATTTTTTATACACGGTAAAAAGTCTGATCCAGTTTTTCTGTCAGCCTTGTTCCCGCTTCTTCAATTATAAGGTAATCGTCCTCTAATCTCAATCCTCCCCAGCCATCGATATATATACCGGGTTCAATTGTGACAACGTCATTCAGCTTCAATTCATAGGAATATTTTGAGGATAGGTAAGGGATCTCATGTATCTCTAAACCCAGACCGTGCCCTAGTCCATGTGTAAAATATCTGCCCAGTACCATCGATTCGAGCACATCATACGCAGTCTTGTATACTTCTGTTCCCTTTGCACCGGAGCGCAGAGCCCTGACAGCCGCATGATGCGACTCTGCCAGTATGTCGTGGTATTCTTTGGCACGTGGATCCGGCTCGCCAAATGAAAAATTTCTTGTAATATCGCAGAAGTATCCCATGTGCCTGACACCAAAATCAACGGTCACCCATTCGCCTTTGACCATTTTCTTGTCGGTGGCCCTCCCGTGCGGCATCGAGCTTCTTGTTCCTGACGCAACTATCATGTCAAATCCGGTCTCTCCACCGAATTTATTGATGTTAAAATTGAGAAGGGCTTCAAATTCTTTTTCAGTCATACCCGGTCTTACAAGGTCCAATGTTTCCAAAAATGCGTCAGATGCGACCTCTCCTGCCTTAACGATGCACCGGACCTCGTGTTCATCCTTTGAACGGCGAAGTCCTGATACCAGGTAAGTTCCATCGCTCCATCTAGTATTTTTGGCTGAAGATAGCTTTTCCCATGTTGAATGGGAAGTTTTTGATGCTTCACAAAGTATCTTTTGAGCCCCATGGCTGGAAATACTTTCTATAAGGTCGTCGATCAGACTGCTCTTTTGGGAAGAGACCCGGTGCGGCGACTGCTTCTCCCCCTGCTCAATGTATCTGCCATCAAGGATAAGTTCAGAAGAATCTTTGTAAACTACCAGAGCTCCCGACGTGCCTCTAAAACCACTGAGATAATAGAGTGTCTCCCAGTTGTAGCTTTCATCTGTCAGGACAACAAAAGCATCCGTACCTGTTTTTGCCATTTCTTTCCGCAGTTTTTCAGCTCTTTTCAGGATAAACTCATTACTCATTTTTTACACCGCCCATCTTGAGAAGCCTCCACAGCTCTTCAGAAGGTTCAGGCACAGGATCTTTAAGTCTTTCTCCCATTGATCCGACAACGGCTGCATCAATATTTAATTTTGCAAGGTCTCGCAGCGCTTCCACAGTTTTATCCCTTGGCACGACCGCAATAAGGCTGCCTGAAGCTATCAAACGAAGCGGATCGAATCCAAGTTTTTCTGCTGCCCTGGCTGTAAGGGGATCGATAGGTATTGAAGCATAGTCTATGTCCGCTCTGAGACCGCTCAGGGACGAGATCTCGCCTATTCCTCCCATAAAACCTCCCTCCGTTGGATCATGCATGAACTTGGCTATTTTTCTCAAAACTTTGGATTCTTCGAGTACTGAGGTCATTTCAGCCAATGAAACCATCTCGGCTATCTCAGAATCAGACATAAAGGTTTTCAAAAGCTCCGGCCTGTCTGTTGCCAGAATAGACATGCCCTCTATCCCGATATGTTTTGTAACGATAAGATCATCACCCGGCCTTATGTCTTCGGCCCTAAGCACTTTGTCGGCTGCGCCTATAAGAGCGCCCATTATCACAGGCCTTTCATATCTGTCGTTGAATTCCGTATGTCCTCCTGCTATAGCGATGCCCTGAGCGAGGCATTCCTCGTGGATCTCTCTCATGATTTTTGCAGCGCCCTCTTCTCCCCATGAAGGGGGGAGGATAAGTGTAACGGCAAGATAAGCCGGATCTCCGCCCTTTGAGGCTATGTCGTTTGAATTTATCCTTACCAGAAGCCTTCCCGCCCCTTTTTCAGCGCCTACGATAGGGTCAGATGAAAAGACAAGATACTTGTCTTTTGGCCATTCGATGACAGCCGCATCCTCTCCTACAGCAGGTCCTATCAAAAGTTCTTTTCTGACTGCTCCGATATAAGGCAGTACATTCTTTTTCAGAGCATTTGGTGAAAGTTTTCCGGAGGGAAATTCTTTGATCTCATCCATAAGTTTGTCACCTGTTTCTTATTGAATAAAGACAGCCGCAGTAATCCTGCCTATAAAGCTCAAGCCTTTTGCTTTCATCCACGGATCTTTTGAATCCGTTGTTTTTTCTCCATACCCTGGGGACCCAGATCAGACCATGTTCAGAAGATATTTTTTCACCTATTCCGTTGATAACACAAGGGTCCTTGTGGGGGCTTATAGTAAGGGTCGTCGTCAGAGATCCCGACCCGCACCTGACCGCATATTCAGCCGAAGCCCTCAACTGGAGTTCAAAACACAACAGACATCTTTTGCCTCCCTCTGGCTCTGAAGCAAGTCTTTCTGTCTCCGAAAACCACCTTTTGGGATCGTAAGACATTATATGACAGCCTATGCCTTTCGTTTGGCAGAGAGATCCTACAGCTGCGGCCCTTTTTTCAAATTCGTCCGCCGGATGTATGTTGCTCCCATAGAAAAAACCTTCTGTCCAATACCCCTCTTCCAAAAGATCATCCACAGGCACGGTAGCATCAGGGGCACAGCATATATGAAGGATCAGCTTCTTTTTATAATCCATCTAATTGATCCGTACCCCCTGAAAATTTTTATTCTTCTGTTTGCTTTTCCTCAGTTTCAGTTTCAATCTCAGTCTCGATCTCTCCGTTATCTTCTGTTATAGGCACCTGTTCCGGCAGCGGCAGTGTTTTTACAGCAAAAATCAAATATCCCGTGTGGCCTATCATCATATCTTCCGGCCTTATGCGGTTGGGCTCGGTCTTATAATAGCGCAGCATAAGCTCTACTACCTGAATATCCACAAATTGGAATTCTTTAAGTTTTACCAGAGTGTCAGAGATCTGGTTGGCAGTCGGGACAATTATACCAAGATGATTTCCGGGGGCAAGTGCCTCGTAGGCCTTATCTAAATACTCCCACGGAGTCGGGATATCAAGAAAAACCGCATCAGCGTTCCTCTCTTTGAATCCATCATCAAGCGATCTGACGTTGAATTCTATCCTGTGTGCAACTCCCCATTTTTCAGCATTCTTCTTTGCAAGCGCTGAGAA
>JAAZCN010000097.1 GCA_012513245.1 Synergistaceae bacterium
ATTTATTTTTACGCTGTCTATGGCTCCGGGAGCAGCCCTCATACCCATTTTTATTTTTGCACCCTCAAGTGCGGGGCCTGCCGCAGCAGAACAGCAGTACATGATGTCTTTGTTCCCTAGAACCATTTCGTTGTTGGTCCCTATGTCTACGAGGAGAGAGAGTTCATCTGTCTTATGCATTCCGGAGTAGATTATGCCGGATACTATGTCCCCTCCGACGAAACCGTATATGTTGGGCAGAAGCTTTACTTTTACAGAGCTTTCCATCTCTATGCCGAGTTCTGAAGCGGTGAATTCGATGCTTTCGTAAAATTGCGGTTCAAACGGCGATCTGCCAATGCTTTCAGGGGATATACCCGCAAATATGTGTTCCATTGTGGTATTCCCGGCAACTACGATAAGATCTTCCTTTGTAGCTGAACGTCCCGTCTTTGCAAAGAGATCCTTGATAAGATCGTTGATCTGACGGACGGCGGCCTTCTGCAGTTCTAAGAGCTTTTTGGGGTCATCACCTATGTAGCTTATGCGGGAGATAACATCTGCTCCAAATGCCGTCTGGGGGTTTATGGCTGATGAAGCCGCAAGTGTTTTTCCTGTTCCCATGTCGATCAGGTAGGCAACTATCGTTGTGGTTCCTATATCTATCGCTATCCCATTCTCATGCTGACTGTCACGGGAGATTTTTGCACTTCCTATCTCTTCGAAAGAGTCCAATACTTTTATGCTTTGTGAATCCTGAACAGGGATAGATACTGACATGCCGCCTGATGCCTTTGTCTGGCAGGCAAGCCGCAATCCTGATGCAAGCTCTTCCTTAGAAAATATCCTTTTTTCTTTGATTGTAGGTTCAGGAAGGATCCCGTTTAAAATGACTCTGCACTTGCCGCACAGACCTGTGCCGCCGCATGGCTGGTCTATGTATATACGGTGCCTAATAAGCAGTTCTCCTATTGTTTCATCGGAAAAAGGCTTTATTTCTATTTCAGTGTTTTGATTAACAAACAGCAAATGGTTATTTTCCAAAAAAATCACTCTTTTCTACATACCCACTATTTATATTTTTCAGTATAAATGAGTAACTTCAAGAAGCATCTTGGACTTCAAAGTATAGATGTGTTCTTAGATGAAGCTTTCTAATCCCGCCGTCTATCCATGCCTCTTCATCTTCACGGGCGCAATTTATCACAGGATTTAATGCTCCTGCCTTTTTTGCCCTTTCTATTATCCATGGTCGCATTGATTCGTTTGTTTCATCTACGGCCTCGTTAAGCAGTTCAAAATCTTTTATCCCAATTGGCATATGTGCACGGAATAACCCATTATTAAGCGGTGTTACCAAAACATCATATCTCAATGAAAACGCGCCCACTGCTGCTCCAACCGCTCCTGCAACACCAGCATTTTTAGGAAGGACAGGTTTTTGTGAGAGCATCGCACCTATATTTTCAATAAAAGCCCATGTCGGGGCTCCCACACCAACGGGTATCGCCCCAATATCCAGCTTTATACATGTCTCACATGTGCCTTCACTGCATTCATTACACAAGCTCAGATCGATCAACTTATCGACCTCTCCATCATCGGTTAAATCCATTCTTTTTAAAAGGTTCTTTCTGAAAATTTTATGAGCAGCAAAGATAGAAACTTTTATGCATATGTTTTCGCAAAGGGATCTGATAGACATATTTTTGTCCGGAAGGAGTATACCCGCAGCAATTTCAGAAGCCTCTCTGTCCCACTTATCCAGTTTTCCAAGAACACTAAGTGCATCTGTGGGTGTAAATCCCGCAAAATTCACAAGACCTTTTTGTTCCATTTCTTCAAGCTGGATCATTGCCCTGTGCGCCAGATGACTTTTTTCAAGCATCCTATTTACTGACTGTGGGCCATCTTGTAACATTTCAAGCATTTTTTCTTCAAACTTGCAAGATGTTTTTTTGTTATCGCCCGTAAAGGCAATAAGAGGCTCTCCTTTTATTCCAATCTTAGCCAGCTCCATAAGGCATTCTTTAATTTTTGCTGACTCGGATGAAGCTGAACAAAGTGATTTGACTCTGCGCGGACCTATCGTGATATTGTGTTCACTATCAAAACGTATGCG
>JAAZCN010000098.1 GCA_012513245.1 Synergistaceae bacterium
ATATCTATGTTTCCATCTACTCCTATACATCCCTGTGATAGATGATTGTAGTGTCTCACAAGCTGTAACTGTGGAACCTCAGGAAGATTTGCCTTATCCTTCCTTACCATGTGCTCTGGAATAGTCCCAAGAACTTCTTCTTTAGATGCGCAGTCGCAGCATGGCCCGGGAACCAGCACACCGCGCTGTCCCGGTTCACTCAGTTGGTAAATGATAGGCTCGTTCCATCTGGCCTGATGAAATCTCTTCATTCTTGTCAGTCCGTCCATCATTGTCGTTCCCCCTTTATCCAAGTATCTCGCACAGGGCGTCTGCGATGGCTTTGATATCTTCAGCCGTCGTCTGTTCCGTAACGCAGAGGAGCAAGCAGCCTTCAAGATCCGGGAAATTTTTTCCAAGGTCATAGCCGCCCAGTATCCCCTTCTCAAGAAGCTCTTCGTTTACCTCTTTGACACTTTTGCCGGTGCCGCTGAAATCGACGACTATCTCTTCAAAAGAAGTTCCGGAGAACCTGTCCAGCTTGACTCCCTTTACCTTTGCAAGAACCTTTTTCAGACAGACCTGGCGCTGTAGGATCGCTTCTCCAAGCTCTTTCATTCCCTCCGGTCCCATCGAGGCAAGATAGACCCCGGCAGCTATTCCCCAGAGAGCCGAGTGGGTGCCTACAAATTCCTTGGAACTGTCTCTGTTCGCAAAAGAGGTGCGTTCCCATAGTACGTCACCAAATCCCCACTCGCCTTCGCTTGTAGGTGCTATGCCAAAGAGCCTTGAAGGATATTCCTCAATGATCCCGGGCTTCTCGTTCGTTGCTATAAACCCTGCAACTCCGCCTCCATAGTTCATGTGGATCCCCAGAGGCTGGATATCTCCGCATGCGATATCTGCTCCGTAACGGCTTGGGGGCGTCAGCACACCAAGGGTTGAAGGCTCGACATATGCGATCATCAAAGCTCCGGCCTTGTGAGCCATGTCTGCGATCTCCTGTGCCTTCTCCTCGATGATGCCGAAGAAGTTCGGATTCATTATAAGCACAGCTGCGGTCCTCTCCGTAAGGTTGGACTTGAGACTGTCCAGGCAGATCCGACCTGTCTTTGCGTTGTAATCAACATAGGTGATCTTCACATCAGGCTGAAGGTAGGTCTCTACGACCCTCAAAACATCTGGGTTGAGATTCCTCGGGATGAGGACCTCTTTCTTTTTTGTTATTCTTGTCGCCATTCTGAGTGCTGTACCACAGGCCTGACTTCCATCATATGTAGGAACGTTACAGACATCAAAATCCAGCAGCTCTGCCATCATTGACTGATACTCAAAAAGGGCCTGAAAACGCCCGTGATCCTCGTAAGGCTCACCTGCATAGGCTGTCAGAAACTCTGACCTGTTTATCACCTCGTCGACGATTGCAGGAACATAACGGTTGTAGCATCCTGCGCCCAGGAAACAGCGAAGCTCTTCCGCTGTCACGTTTTTGTTCATTATCCCACTCACATGCCTGTAGATCCCTGCTTCATCCACAAAAGGTTCCGGGAGCTTCATTGGTTCTTTCATGCGGACCTCTTCAGGAATGTCAGCAATCAGATCCTCTATGGAATCAACGCCAATATACTTCAGCATCTCCTCCTGGACCTCCGGCACCGAATTGGGAATGTAAGGATAAATCTTCTTAACCATACAATTACCTCCTTAGCTCTGAAATATTTGCATTTCATCTCTTAATAAAATTCTTTACTTTTTAATGTCTCTTCTACCTTCTATTTAAACGGAGAATTGATCAGGTAGATGCGATGCAATAGGTTGGGATCCGTACCGGAAACGTATAAGCATACGTTGAGGATCGGATACCGATCTGTTGTGAAGCATATGCCTTATAAATTCTCCGTTTAAACAAAACAGCGATTAGACGTGCTAGATACGATGTAAGTGTTCGGTGTCAGCACCGGAAACGTATATCTGATACGTCGAGGATCTGGCACCGGGCATTTACGAAGTAGATAGTGCGTATAATCAACGTTTTCCACCCCACCGTTAAAACGGCGAATAGATGGGGCAGATACGATGTGGCTGGTTGGCGCACATACCGGAGACGTATATATGATACGTCGAGGATTGGGCGCCAGCCTTCCACGAAGTAGATAGTGCGTATAATCAACGTTTTCCTACTCCACCGTTAAAACGGCGAATAGATGGGGCAGATGCGATGTGGCTGGTTGGCACCCATACCGGAGACGTATATATGATAC
>JAAZCN010000099.1 GCA_012513245.1 Synergistaceae bacterium
CAGCAGGACCATCCGTAGTCTTTGCCTGTTTAATTGCGTTAATGATGAGCATAAAAGCGTCATATGAGGAAGCTCCTACCATATCGGGTTCGATCTTGTGAACTTTACGATAGGATGTGAGAAATTCCTGCACGAACGCACGTTTGTCGTCTCTGTTAAGGTTTGTTACCATTATGAACCCTTCAGCAGCCTTGCCCGCTATTTCAATAGTCTTGGGCGAATCGGCTCCTTCTTCTCCGACGAACTGCACTTTTATTCCCATATCTTGAGCCTGCTTCATTGCCGGGCCGACCTGGAAGTAGTAGCCGCTGCAGAAAAGCACGTCGGGTTTAAATGCATTCATCTTTGAAAGATAGGGTTTGAAATCTTTTTCGCTCATTGGGTACTTCTGATGCGATACGATCTTTACCTCAGGATGTTCTTTGAGATATTGTTCGAATCCCAATGTGAGCGTTGTGCCAAAGTCATTGTCACTTACGATAAGAGCAACTTTTTTGGCCTTCAGAAGTTTTACAGCAACATAGGCTGCTCCCTTACCTTCAACAGTTCCTAGGAATCCGTTGCGGAACGTGAAGTCGCCTTCAGTTATATCTGGGTGCAGCGCGTATGAAGATACAAGTGGGATTTCTGCATCGTTGAAAATGGTTGATACTGCACGCGTAGGAAGGCTGTATGACCCAGCTACAAAAGCTACGATCTTGTCCTGTTGGATAAGTTTATGTGCAAGAAGGACAGATTGTTTTGGATCGGCAGCATCATCGTAGCAAATCAGCTCGATTTTTTTACCGAGGACTCCACCCTCTGCGTTAACTTTGTCTAATGCCAGCTTAACTGATTCATATGAGCTGAATCCGTCTGCCGCAGCAAATCCTGTCAGTGGCGCGAGCATCCCTATCTTAATGGTACTTGCTGCCATTGCTGTTCCACAGAAGCATATCAGTGCAAGACATGATACCATGGCGACGATTTTTAAGACTTTTTTCATAAAGAACACCTCCTGTATTTTTTACGGTAGGTTTTTATACCTGCCAATGAACACACGTTTATTGAATTCCAAGATATGATTCTATGACACGCTCGTCATTAATAAGTTCTGAAGCCGTACCCTCGATCACTATATTGCCGGTTTCAAGTACATATCCTCGGTCAGAAACATTCAGCGATGAAAGGGCATTCTGTTCAACGAGAAGGATAGTTAGTCCCTTGTCTTTATTAAGTGTTCTAAGTACCTCAAACACCTGTGTAGCAAGTTTGGGCATAAGCCCCATGGAAACTTCGTCGACCAGAAGAAGCCTTGGAGAAGAAACGAGAGCGCGGGCAATAGCCAGCTGCTGTTGTTCCCCCCCGGACAGGGTGCTTGCAGATTGGCGGCTTCTCTCTTGAAGAATTGGGAAGAGTCCGTAAATACTATCCAGTTCTTTCTTTAGCTTTGAGGAGATACCATATACTCCCATCTGAAGATTTTCATATACAGTCAGTTGAGGGAAGCATCTTGCTCGTTCGGGGACTGTACGGATACCCATGTTTGCTCTTTTATGTGCCGGAAAGTGCGTTATATCTGTGTCTTCAAAAAAAACACTTCCCGATTTTACAGGCTGAAGGCCCATAAGGGCACGAAGCGTCGTAGTTTTTCCGGCTCCGTTTGCTCCTATTATTGAAACAAGTTCGCCGCGATCTATTTTGAAACTTATCCCGTGTACAGCCTCTATGTCTCCGTAAGAAACACAAAGATCTTTAACTTCAAGCAACATGGCTGATATCTCCTTTCCCAAGGTATGCTTCGATAACCTCTGGATTGGATGAGACTTCTTCAGGGGTTCCCTCTGCCAGCTTACGCCCGTGATCCAACACAACAATGCGACTGGAGAGTCCCATAGCAACACGCATATTATGCTCAATGAGCAGGATACAGACTCCGCTGTCCCTTATGCTGCGTATCAAATCCTCAATTATTTGTATTTCTTCATGACGCAGTCCTGAGAAAGATTCATCAAGCAGAAGCAGGCGTGGTTGCAGAGCTAATGCCCTTGCGATCTCAAGCTTGCGCAGGTTACCTAAGGGAAGTAGTCCTGCCTTCGTGTCGGCCTCTTTTAAAAGTCCGACCGTATCAAGTATCTTTTGTGCGGCTTCTCTATTTTTATCCGACTTCCAGAATTTCCAGGAATTAAAAAATCGATTGTAATGAGGCATTCCGAGTGCAACAATGACATTCTCCTCAACAGTAAGTCCATTGAATGGTTTTACTACCTGAAACGTCCTTCCGACGCCGAGCGATGCCATTTTATGTGGTGAGAATCCGTCGGTCCTCTTTCCGTCAAGATATATCTCTCCCGAGGTCGGTTCGTAGACTCCTGAGATCATATTAAAGCAGGTAGTCTTCCCGGCTCCGTTTGGGCCCAGTAGTCCCAGTATCTCACCGTGATGGATATCAAAGCTGACATCATCTAACGCTTTAAGTCCACCAAAATTTATGGAAAGGTTTTTTACTGAAACTAAGACTTTATTCAACTTTGTCACCATCCTTTGAAAGGTGTCCTTTTTTCTTTTTAAGATTTTTTAGCGACATTACAGTTGAGCTGCCAAGAAGTCCTCCAGGGAGGAATCTTATCATCATCAGAAGTATGGCTGCATAAAGGAACATGCGGTAGGCGACCAGTGGCCTAAATAACTCTGGAAGTATCCCAAGCACAACTGCACCTAACACAGGGCCCCATAGAGTTCCCAGACCACCTGCCACTGCTATTGAAAGCAATGTTACCGAGAAAGGGAAAGAGAAAGAGTCAGCACTTATAAAACGCATGTAGTGAGAATAAAGAGCTCCCGAAAGACCTGCCATAAGTGTTCCGAGTACAAAAGCCGTAAGTTTTGCTCTGACCGGAGATACCCCCATGCTGGATGCCGCTGTCTCTTCTTCTCGTACAGCGAAGCATGAAAGACCTGTCCATGATTTTGTAAAGAGCCAGCAAATGATTACTACTAATGCGAGGCAAACAAGACATAAAAAGAAATACCCCTGGGCTTTGAGAGGCGTACCTAACATGTTTACACGCGGGATCCCTCCGATGCCGAGCGCTCCTCCGAGAGCTGGTGTGTACTGAAAAATAGCTACTACTATGAAGTTGATACCTATAGTTGTGATAGCAAGGAAGTCGTCTTTGACGCGAAGGCTTGGCAGCCCACATAGAAAGCCTACAATCCCAACAATTAGAAGTGAGATTGGAAGAGCCTGCCAGAAAGTCAGCCCTCCGGCTGTTGTCAGCATCGCGTTAGAATAGGCGCCTATGCCTACAAATGCGGCATGCCCAAGTGAAATCTGGCCTGCGTAACCAACTATTACGTTAAGTCCACATGCGGCAATAGCCTGAATTATTATTTGTGTTGCG
>JAAZCN010000100.1 GCA_012513245.1 Synergistaceae bacterium
AGTGTGCTGGCAGGTTTTGTAGAACCGGGAGAAAACCTTGAAGAATGTGTTAGACGGGAAGTATACGAGGAGACCAGTATAAAAGTAAAAAATATCAAGTATTTTGGAAGTCAGCCCTGGCCTTTTCCTCGATCACTGATGCTGGGTTTTACGGCAGAATGGGAGAGCGGTGAAATCAAGGTAGACGGCAAAGAAGTAACAGAAGCTTCCTGGTTTGCTCCGAACGAGATCCCGGAAGTTTTTCGCGGACTTAGTATTTCATGGAAATTGATAGAAAATTTCATAAAAAAACATTCGTAAACTACCGATGCGGTAATAGTCATATTATATGATAATATATTTTTATAATATGTTTAAAAACGGTCCTTTAAAAATAAGGAGACGAATATAATGGCTTCCACCGTTAAAAATAGAAATATTTTTTTTGTTTTTCTGGCTATGTCGGTATTTTTGTTTTTTACAGCCGATATTTCTGAAGCTAAATTGAGTTCAGAGAGTGCGAAAGCTGTATGGTCGCGTGTCGCTAAAGCAACAGAACTTACAGATCTGCCTTTTATAATAAAGCAGGATAAAACGCCTAATGCCTGGGTGACGAATGGAAGCTCTGTAACTGTAACTGATGGACTACTTGAAATGCTTGACTCTCAGTCTGAATTATACGGAGTCCTAGCTCATGAAGCAGGACATGCAAAACTTAACCATTATGAAGATACGATGAAGAAAGGCTTAGGGCTATCAGTAGCCGCAACCCTACTGGGCCAGCTTCTTGGCGGAGGGATAGCAGAAACTGCCGCAGGAGTTGGGGCAAATCTGGCCTATGCAGGTTGGAGCAGAGAACAGGAAGTTGAAGCGGATGACTATTCGGTTCACTTGGCACATAAAATGGGAGAGGATCCGATAGGCCTCTACAGCGCTCTGCTAAAACTTTCCAAAAACGGTAACAGTGGCGTCCCGAGCGGCTTCAATTCCCATCCACCGGATGAACGCAGGCTTCTTCATCTAAGAAATGAAATACTAAGCCTCAATCCAAAAGCAAAGTTCCCGGACGGTTTGGTGGGGACTCTCCCTCAGCAGCCGACTCAACAGTCAGAGCCTGCAGCTGAGAATAAAACAAAGAGTGTAGAAGTTAAAAAAGGCGGATATGATATAGATGCTGCTATAGAAAGAATGAAAAAAGAAGAGGCAGCGAAAAAAAAGGCTGCCGAGAAGAGCAACTGATGTTCGGAGAAAAAGGGCTGGTACAAGTATATACCGGTGAAGGCAAAGGAAAGACCACTTCCGCGCTTGGGCTTGCTCTTAGAGCAATTGGCCATGGAGCATCTGTTGTCGTAGTACAGTTTATGAAAGGCTGGGACAGTTACGGGGAACTTAGATCTGCATTAAAGCTTGAGAACATTAAAATAATACAGACGGGAAGGCCCGACTATGTTTATAAGGGGAAAGAGCTTCCCGAAGACTATGAAGAAGCTGAAAGAGGCATCGAAACAGCCCGACAGGTGATGAATTCGGGGAAGTGCGACATGCTCATACTGGATGAGATAAATGTGGCGCTCTCCTACGGATTGATCACACTCGACTCAGTTTTAGAACTGATCAAAAACAAACCCTTTGAAATGGAACTTGTATTAACCGGAAGAGGTGAGCACAAAGAACTAATTGAGCTCGCTGACCTCGTAACAGAGATGCGTGAAGTGAAACATCCATACACGCAAGGTTTTTCAGCTAGAAAGGGAGTAGAATTCTAGTTGACATAGTAAACATTTACAGTTAATCTAAAATAGTTTTAGTTTAGATTAACTAATTATAAATAGTATACAGGGAGGAAATAAAATGGTGAAAACACAAAAAA
>JAAZCN010000101.1 GCA_012513245.1 Synergistaceae bacterium
GGGAATCCAGCGGCTTAGGTTTAAAGGTTTTTTAGGTTTCACGACTGCTCGCCTATTGCTTGCCCACGCTTGCCAATTGCTTGCCAGTCTTGACAACGGCTTCACGCGACCGTATTTGTCGCAGTTCCACAATCATCTAGAGGTGGAAAAGTTGAGTAAATAAAGGGGGAGTTCCGGATGAACACAAAAGAGATCATCAAAGGTCTGACAGAGATCATACTGCCTGTTCCGAGGGGCGGTTTTGAATCATTTATTATCGGCTGGCATATTGATGACAAAACGAGAGGAAGGACGATCCTGATGGAGACAGGGCCGGCCTCTTCGGTACCACAGCTTGTCGAGGATCTTAAGCATATAAAAGCCGGTGAGCCCGACTATCTTCTTTACACGCACATACATCTGGATCATTCGGGAGGTGCAGGACAGTTCCATCAAAAATTTCCCGGCACAAAGATCATTGCGCCCATAAAGGGACGCCCGCACCTTATCGACCCGACAAGGCTGGTCGAGGGAAGCAGGGAGAACCTCGGAGACCTGTGCGATGTTTACGGAATGCCGGTACCTCTGCCGGAAGAGGCGCTTGCTGACCCGGATATTGAGCTGGATGGACTTCAGATAATCGATACACCGGGACATGCTCCGCATCACAGCTCCTATCTGTACGAATTGAACGGCACGAGGATACTGTTTCCGGGAGAGGCTGCAGGCTGTTATTTTGAGCTTCCCGACGGATCAGTATTTATGAGGCCGGCGACTCCGCATAAATTTTTCTATGAGACTGCAATGGAGTCCCTCCGGAAGCTCATAGATCTTGGTGACGTGGATCTCATTTGTTATCCGCATTCCGGCTGTAGCCGCGATCCGAAGGGACTTCTTGCGATGGCAGAAAAACAGATGGCTTTCTGGAAAGATATTATTTCAGCACTCCCGGCTGATGCCGATACGGAAGACGGAGTCAACGCACTGCTTAAGCATGATCCTGTGCTTGCGCAGATCGGCAAGATGTCTGAAAAGGACAGAGGAAGAGAGGCATTTTTCCTGCGTCAGAGTGTAGACGGATATCTTGGGTATGTGAGAAGAAATGCCCATAACAGTTGAAACTTATTACAACATATCAGAGAAAGAGGAGAGGCTTTCCCAGCTCTATAAGGATGGCGGCAACAAGACTGTCTTTATAGTCCCGTCAGGGCTGGATAAAGATGCAATCCTGCATCTTATTTCTCGAAAGGGTTCATTTTTCGGCGCCAGACCGAATATATGGACGTGGAGCGACCTCTACCGGGAGGTTTCCCAGATGTCACAATCCAAGCCAAAGCGTGTAATTGACCCGCCGGACCATGACCTGATAATCTCTTTTATACTGAAAAAGTTTTTAGAAGAAGAGGGAGACCTTAGAAAAGATCTGCCCGAAGGAGTCTTTCACAGGGGATTTTCCGAGGTTCTGGGCAACAACATAAGAGAGCTGCTGACAGAGGATATAACCCCCAATGATCTAAGGGAAAGGCTTTTTGAAGAAAACGGTCCGCCGGAAGCATCTCCGGGATATATACTTCTGAGACTCTACTCAGATTATCTTGGATACCTCAAAGAAAACAGTATAGCGGACAGTGCGCAAATAGCTTCTCTGATAAGAGAATGCCTGTGTACTGAAGCATCTATTAAGGCTGTCTCAGATCTCACCTTTGTGTTGGTCGGTTTTCTTACTTTCACCGGAAGCCAGTCAAAACTCGTTAAAAAACTTCAGGAAGTTGCTAATACAGTATTTTTACTGCCCGAAACAGGGCTGGATCTATTGCATGATTCGATTGTACAGATCGGGTCGGAGTACAAGGACAGGCCTAAGTGGCATTCGAAGATCGTTGAATTGAAAGCAGGAGACTGCCAGCTTCAGTTTGATGCCATAGCAAGAGAGACAGCGCTCTGGGCTCATAATACGGGTGCTTTTTCTGTGCTGGGAGCTATGGATGATTTTGGTGATATCGGAATAATGGTGCCAGGCCGGCACCTCTCCTTGATCGAAAATTCTCTTCAGAGATATAAGATCCCTTTTAATGTTCAGGTCAGGGGCACTGTTGCTGATACATTAATGGGAGAGTTGCCCAAAATAATTTGGGACGCCTTTGTTTCCGGCTGGGAGAGCGAGAGCACGGCATTTTTGCTTGCTAGCCCGCTCTTAAGATCTCCCGGTTTTGACCTTTCATCATCCCTCTCTGCTTTTCCGGAGGGCAGCAAAGCCTGGAAGACTCTCCTCAAAGGGAAGTCGCTGGAGGCTTTTACAAGTCTGGAAAAGCTCTGCAGACAGTTTTCAGCAGGGGGGACCCCTCCGGAGATACTGAAGATATGGCTTGATTTTATCAATGGTCTTGATCTCCGGGATGTATTAGGAAGCCTTGTTGAGAACACGCCGAGTCTGGACGAAATTTTAAAAGACACCTCATCTTCGGCCAAAGAGCTGGAGAAAAAAATAGAGATACTGGAAGACTTAAGCAAGGATATCGGACCTGCTTCAAAGGTGCTTCTGGAAAACTCAGAGGCAGTCAACTACATTACTGAATGGGGAAAGAGCTCCACTCTTCCGATAAGGCTGCCGCAAAGCCGTTCATTGACAGTCTATTCCGGTATTCCCCCCGTCCTTACTACGCATAGATACTGGATAATGGCTGATGCCGACTACAACACATGGCCGGGAAAGCTCAGGGAATCACCTCTTTTTGATAATGAAAGCAAAAACAAATTTAATAATAATATCCCTTCTGACGACGGTGCCGGAGGGAATTACCCTCATATTCCCGAGCTGCACGAAGAAAGGGAACAGAAGGAGGCACTGTTCAGGAGACTTATCGCAACATCTCTTGAAGGGACAGTAATATCCCGATCTCTTACGGACCAGAGGGGGCGCCCCATCGGAGGGTCGCAATTTATAGATCCTCTGTTTGTGTCTCAAAATGGTCCGGGCAGTTGGGAAAGAGTGGGAAACGTTGAATATAAGCCATCTGACGCCATCCCCTCTGACGGAACGTTATGGTTTTGCGGTGCGGAAATTCCTCTTTCTGCTGAAAAAACAGACAGGGGCGATTTTCCAAGGAAGGGAGATGGACCGGCATCTGACGTTCTTACTGTATCGTTAAGCAATATCGACGAATGGAAGGAATGTCCCTACAGATATTGGTGCAGGAAAAACATAAAACTCCCGGATCACGACAGAAAACTTTTTGATTCGCTGAGGGCCGGTTCTCTTCTTCATGCTATATGGGAGCGTTCCTGGAGAGAGTATCTTTCTTCGCCGAGAAGCTTTATTCTGCTTTCAAAAAATGAGTGGAAGAAAGCATCATCTGACTATTATCCCGAACTGCTGACTGACCCAAGGCTGGGAAGACATGCTGACAGACTGATGAAGCAGATGGGTTCGGTAGCGGAACTTCTCGACGGTATCGAATCCTCCGGGGAGCTCAAAAAAAGAACAGGAACGGAACTTGAATACAAACTTCCCGAATACGAGATAGATGGCGTCATATTCAGAGGACGCGCGGACAGGGTGGATTTTTTCGACGATGGTTTTGTCGTGATCGACTACAAGTCCAACAGGTCGAATGACCATCGAAACGAACTGCAGCTTGCGGCCTATTCTGTGATAATCAACAAAACTACGGGAGCACGGCCTCTTGGTTATGGGTGGATCGGACACAGGGACGCCTCTTTTTACGGGTATTTTGCAACTGATGGGCTGAGGCAGGCTTACCTCTCTTCAAAACCGAGAAAGGGCATTGAGGATTTTCTTGTTCTTGCCGAAAGTACGATGAAAGAAATGGCAGATTCAATAAAGACAAATATGTTCCCGGCAAAATATGATTCCTCCATGTGCAGGTTCTGTGAATTCTTTGTTATATGCCGAAAAAGAGAAGGATACAGAGAAGATCCTGAGAATGAAGATGTCAGGGGGTATGAGGATGATTTCTGAGACAGAAGATCTTCTTTCCACCATGTACGGTAACCTGGAGGGACTGCCCGAGCAGTTAGATGCGGTTACAAGTCTGAGCCCGCTTACGGTAGTCAGCGCAGGAGCGGGTACAGGTAAGACCCAGACACTTTCCCAGCGTTTTGCATGGTTATTGGCGAGAGACAGTGAATGCAGAGTAGACCAGATCCTGGTTCTGACATTTACCGAAAAAGCGGCAAGAGAAATGCATGAGAGGATAAAAAAAACTTTAGTCAAATGGCATAGTATGTCGGAGAGGGACCTTCCTCACCTTTCAAAAAGCATCCAGAGGATCGATGACGCATATATTTCGACGATCCACTCTTTTGCAATGAAAATAATAAGGGAATCGGGTCTCGTTCTTAACATCGACCCGCGCTCTTCGATAGTATCGAAACCGGAGGAAGATCTTTGGTGGAAGACCTTTTCGGAGATCATAGGCACGCTCTCTCTTAACAAGATAACGAAGATAGTTCCTGAAAAGTGGGAAGAGCGAGCTGAGAGCCTTTTCAATGAGGAATATTTCAAGGACTTTGTAAACTTCTACAGCCCGGAAAAACTGGCAGAAATATCCAAAAATGCCTCCGAGAAACTAGGCAGTTTCGGCAGGACTCCCGATGATCTGTGGGATCAGTCGATGGACGAACTGCTCGCAGATGTTGAGAGCAGGGATCAGATATATTCAGAGATATGGGAGACATGGCAGAATACAGTTTTTCCGGCGATAAGGAACGAGCTAAGGGAAAAGCCGGGTAAGAGCCTGACAAGACTTAGCGAAATAGAGTATGAGTATTGCGAAGTTAAGCATGACAAGGAAACCTGCAGGAGCTTCGCTCACGTTCTTATAGAAGAGGGAATATCCGACCTCAGGGGATTTAAAAAAATAGCAGCATCTATCAAAGAGGTTCTGGGGCTCTCGTTAAAGGACTGGCGGGATGAGAAGAAGAGAGAGTTTGCAATGGCTCAGCCTCCCTCTGAGGGTGAAATGATGCTGCTGAGGTTGTTCTGCCGTACAAGTGCCCTCGGCTGGCAGTGCTGGGAATCCAAAAGGCAAAGTGAGGGCATACTCACAAACAATGACCTCATAAAATATGCCGGCGAGGTCCTTAAGAAGAGTCCCGACTACGGGAATAAATTCAAACACATACTCGTAGACGAGTTCCAGGATACAGACGGACTGCAGGACTTACTTCTTAAAGGAATTTGGAAAGAAGATGTCAACACGCTTTTTATAGTGGGCGATATCAAGCAGTCCATTTACCGTTTCCGTCACGCCAACTTAAAGATTTTCCAGGAATACATAGATAAAGCCAGGCGCCCGGACGGGAGCTGCTGCAAATATATAACGCTGGATAAAAGCTTCAGGACAAGGGATAAACTTGTCGAAAAGATCAACTCTGTCTTCGGTTCGGTATGGGCTGAAGGAATAGAAAAAGGATCATCGATGGAATATGAACCGTTGAGTTCTCCCTCATCTGAGAAATGGTGGAAAGAGAGAAATGACAACCCGATCACCCCGGAGTTTGAGATCCTGATCTCAATGCAAAAAAGAAGTTTTGATGAGGAAAAGAATAAATATATCAGAGAAGAAATGACCTTTGACTCAAGGGTGAGGCTCTACAGGGAACTGGCAGCAAATATCAAAGAGACCCATGGAGCAGGAAAACTTATATGGGACAAAAAGATAGAGGAAGAGGATAAGTTCAGACCGGTAAAATGGAACGATTTTGCTCTTCTGGTCCCCAAAAGGACCGTTTATGATGCAATAGAAGAAGCTTTTGATTTAGAAAACATACCTTATGTTCTCTGTACGCGGAGGGATTACTTTACCAGAGGAGAGATCGCAGATCTGGTAAATTTGATATCCCTTTTGGCAGAGCCGCAGGATCCGTCCTATCTTGCGGGCTGGATGGCCTCTCCTCTTAGCGGGATGCCTCCGGGGCTTGCGGAAGAACTGCTGGGGAGGACACAGATAAAGGCTGGCAGCGAAGACTCCGTCCGACTCGACGATATTCTAAGAAATGAATATCCGACGTTTAGTACTTATCTGGAAGAGATGAAGATAAAGGCTGATCTAAGAGGTGTTTCAGCCATAATAAGGGAACTGCTCTGTTCGCCTGAATTTTTGACTTCATATGAGCCGGAACAGAGGCGCCGTGTAAGAGCCAACATCTCATATATGGCAGAGATAGCATCTGAGTACGAGGTTTCGCAGGGACGTTCTCTTGCGGGATGCGCCGAATATATGCGCTTTGCTGTAAAAGAATCGAAGCAGCAGGAGGAACCTGAAATAACGGACGAAGATCACGACGCGGTAAATGTACTCACCATACACTCAGCTAAAGGGCTTGAATATCCGGTCGTTGCGCTGGGTGGGACTGAAGATAAAATCAAGAGCCCTCCGTCCATAGACACTTCAGTTAGATACGGCGTAGTTGCAAAACAGATGCCCGACTTTCTTAAGGATCCAGCAAAAAAAGAGGAGCTGACGGTTTCCGGTCTGTGGCACGATGAGAGAGAGACTAAAGCACTGCGTGAAGAGAATGAGCGTTTTTGGTATGTGGCGTCAACGCGGGCCAGGGATAAGCTGATCATATGCGGTCTTACAAAAACCGACGACACTAACAGCGAAGTCCCTCCTGCAGATGAAAGTTTCCTGGGTATGATAAGGAACTCACAGGCCGCAGGCGATGAATGGACGTTGTGCTCCGAGGATGATCCGGAACATTCACATGAACCCAAAAAGAGAGCAGATAACGGATCAGCAGCAGCTTTCATGCTCTATCCAAAAATAGTGTCTCCTGCAAAGCTTGCTAGATTGTCGGCATCTGCTTATGCGATGCTTTCATGGTGTCCGACAGCTTACAGAATAGCTTACAGGCAGGGGAGGACTATGCAGTGGACATTGAGGGGAGGCGAAGGAGCCGGAGGGTCAGAGTTCGGAAGCCTTGCACACTGGGTGCTTTCGAGGTGGGATTTTTCTTCTGATACTTTGGCAGATTGGCTTCCCGGTGATAAAAATGAAAGTTTATATGAAGCAGCCTTGAAAAATGTACCTTACGAAATCAGAGGAGAATTTAAATCATCCCTTTCAAGGAGACAGATAAGGGAGATGCTCTCTGATTATGCAAAGAGTGAAGAGGGCAAGACTCTATCTGCACTTATAGCGGACAAAGGTTTGAAAAAATTATGGAGAGAGACTCCTTTCAGGGTCCTCGACAGAGATCTGCTGATGGTGGGTTCGACAGATATTTTCTGGGAAGAAAAAGATAGCATCCGGCTAAGAGACTGGAAAACGACTTCGGAAGATATTGCGCCGGGCGAATATTATGAGGAGCAGCTAAAGTTTTATGCCTATGCCATGCATGTTTTCAGGAAAGAGAAGGGGCTTCCGGAGAAAACAATAGAGATAGGGATCAATTATCTGAGAAGTAATTCAGAAAAGAAGAAGATAATTGAAATGTCCGAGGAAATGATCAGGGGTACAGGTGAAAAAATTCATGGTTTAGCTGCTTTGGCACTTTCAGATATTTTTGAAGCAAGGAGTGAACACTGTTCAGTCTGTCCGTGGGGTGATATTTGTCCAAAAAACATACATAACCCCTGTACAAGTTTTTAATTTAACCCAATGTGTGAAAATTGACGCAATTAATCGTAGAGGTTAAAATCACTTGGTATTTGTCCAAGAAAGACCCATGAATTATGAGGGGAGGTGAGTTTGTTGACAGAGAATTTGGCACAGGAAATACGTGAACAAGAGTCTCTGGCAAAGGCAATCATTGCTGAAGCAAAGGCTGAGGCGGCAAAGATCATCGCATCTGCCCAGGCAGATGCGGAACAGTCAATAAAGGATACCCGGCAGCAATGCCACAGGCAGTGGCGCGAATCTGTCGCAAATGCAGAAAAAGAGGCAGAACTGAAAGCCAGGGAGATACTGGAAAAAGGCCAGAAAGAAGCGCAGGAATGCTATGAGGACAGAAAGGCTTCTACTGCTGAAGTGGCCGATTGGCTGGTGAAAGAGGTGATGACGACTTATGGCTCTTGCTGAGATGAGTAAGGCGCGGATTGCTGTTCATAGATCTGTTGCAGATGAGCTTGTGGAGAAATTGCAGGCACTTGGCTGTTGCGAGTTTACAGTAGAGGGCAGCGGCACGATTGACAGCGCGGCAATGCTCCAGCTTCGAGCCAGGCAGCGTCAGATAGACGAGCTTCTCAGCGATGTAAGATTTACTGTGCGCCTTCTTGAACCACTTGAAGTAAACAAGGGCAGTTCAATTGCCAGGATGTTGGGCGATATTCCTACCATCGGATTTTCCGAGCTTGCTGCAAAAGCAGATGAAGTGAAATTCAAGGCATTTGTTGCCGAGCTCAGGGAAAAAGAAAGAAAAGCGACAGAGATCAGAGCTGAAATTTCCAGACTAAAGGGTCTTCTCGCGCAGTCAATGCTTCTTAATTTGATCAAATATCCTCTGGAATTTTTTACAATAGGTACAGAAATGATAGGCGGAGCTGTCTACACAGTTCCGAAGCCGTCTGTGACCGGGTTTGTCTCAAAGCTTGGTTCAGAACTTGGTGATTTTGTTGAATACCAGAAGCTCCCCGAAAAAGAAAAAGACACGGTTTCAACATTTGCAGTGCTTTTCAGAAAAACAGACTTAGAAAAAATACAAACTATCTCTTCCGAATTTTCTGCGGCAAAGCTTGACGTACCTAAAGATTTTGAGCTGACTGCCGAAGAAGAACGCATAAAACTGACTTCAGAAATTGAAAAAGCAGAGAAGGAAGAAGCAGTTCTCTCCACAGAGATCGCATCAAAGGCAGAAGAAGGCCTTGATATGTCTCGTTACTACGGAGATTACTGGAGCATACTCAAGGACAGGTTAGGATCCATGATATCGGGCGTACCGACAGATGATGTTTTTATCTGGTCGTTCTGGATCCCTAAGGATTGTCGGAGCATGGTCGAAAAAACTGTCAGTCCTTATGATTCGCTCTCCGAATTTTCATTTATAGAACCGGATGAGGACGAGTTGCCACCGACACTGCTCAAGAACCCGGGCTGGTCATCTTCGATGGAACCTCTCACTCTGATGTATGGTACTCCAACTTATGGAGGGGTAGATCCGACATCTTTGATGGCACCCTTCTTCTTTCTTTTCCTTGGAATGTGCTTCGGTGACGCGGGCTACGGTCTGTTATTAAGCGGTGTATTTGGTTACTTTATCGTAAAGCACCAGCTTTCACCTACCCTGCGAAAATTTTTTATCATGCTTACCATCGGTATGGGTTTCTCTGTTCTTGTCGGAGCTCTTACAGGTTCCTGGTTTGGCGACAGCATTACAGCGTTTCCCTTCTTGAGTTCGCTTGTCCCGATAAAGGATGCTCTGCAGTTCCTGGATCCTATGAATGACCCGATGACATTGCTGACCATCTCGCTGGGACTTGGATTTATACAGGTCATCTTTGGCCTTTTGATAGCCTTTAAGAACAGCTGGACACAGGGAGAACGCTTTGAGGCAATGGCTGACCACGGAGGATGGATAGTCTTCCTGACCGGCCTTCTTCTTGCAGGACTCGGTTCTTACGGAGTATTGACAGGTCCTGTTGCAGTTATTTCAAAATACATTGCAATTGGAGGGGCGCTGGCCCTTGTGGCGACACAGGGAAGGTCAAAATCAAACATTGCAGGCAAGCTCTTCTCCGGTGTTTTGAGTCTCTATAACGTTACGGGCTATCTCGGGGATGTTCTTAGCTACAGCAGACTGCTTGCCCTGGGGCTTGGCTCCGCCGCGGTCGGGATGGTCATAAATCTGCTTGTGACGCTTGTTGCAGAAACTCCCTACGTCGGGATACCTCTGGCTATACTGATATTTGTATTGGGACATCTCTTCAGCATAGCTGTCAACCTTCTTGGAGCTTTCATACACTCGCTGAGGCTTCAGTATGTAGAGTTTTTTGGAAAGTTTTACGATGCGAACGGTAAGGATTTTACCCCGCTGCGCAACGTAACAACGTTTGCCCGGTTATCAGAAGAAAAACAATAGATTTTTTATAAATAATATAAAATACAAAAATTAATATTCATTAACTGAGGAGGTAATTGTTCACTATGGAAACAATGCTCGCAACGATTTCCGAACAGCTGGGCCCGGTGTTTGTAATACTTGGCGCAGCACTGGCAGTGGGTTTTGCAGGTTCAGGGGCTGCATGGGGAATAGGCTTAGCCAATGAAGCTGCAGCAGGGGTCATGACAGAGGATCCCAAAAAATTCGGTTATGCGCTAGTACTTCTTGCCCTTCCGGGAACTCAGGGTATATACGGTCTGCTGGTCGCAGTCCTTTCCCTTCAGAAAGCAGGACTCCTCGGAACAGGTGATGTTAGCCTTACCGTCTGGCAGGGACTGGGCATCTGTTTTGCATGCCTTCCCATAGCTATTTCCGGTTTCTATTCGGCTATATGGCAGGGTAAATCTTCAGCTGCTTCGATCTTGATGATATCAAAGCGTCCGGAACAGATAGGCAAAGCTGTTATCCTCCCGGCAATGTGCGAAACGTATTCAGTCTTTGGGCTTCTTGTCAGTATTTTGATGCTCAATGGCATAAAGCTTTAAAAAGAACGGGGGAATATTATGTCTTTGGCCCAGATAACAGAAAAGATCAGAAGCGACGCCCAGCGCGAGGCCGATGAAGTACTGGCTAAGGCCAGGGCCAAGGCTGAGCTTACAGCACAGAGAGCGGAAGAGGAAATCGACTCTATAAAATCTGGCTTTATTCGCCGTTTTGAAGTTGAACGTCCTGAGATTTTCCGTCGTCGTGAGATAGTCGCGAATCTGGATGTTAAAAAGATGATGCTTCAATCCAGCCGTAATCTCATACAGGATGTTTATGACCTGTCCCTTGAAAAGATGAGGATGATGGATAGGGATGATTACGTAAAACTCTGTGAAGCGCTTCTTAAATGTGCAATATCGACTAAAAAAGAAGAAATACAGATCACAGGTAAAGAAAAATACCTGGATCAGGCCTGGCTTGATGGTTTTAATCAGGAAAATGGAACTGAACTTGTTTTTTCCGAGAATAAACCTGACATTGCCGGGGGATTTATACTCACGAGAGGAAAGATAGGCACAAACTGCTCATGGGACATGCTTATTCAGATAGCTCAGGAAAAGCAGGAATCTGACGTCGTAAAACGTTTGTTCCCGCCAGCAGCGGAATGAGGGAGGTGGTCTGATGTCAAGTCAAGGGGCATATGGTTATGCCGTTGCACGTATACGTGCGATGGAGCATCGCCTTCTTGATTCCGGAGTTCTGCAGAGAATGATCGACGCTGAAGATTTTGCGTCCATCCTCAAGATACTTGGGGAGACATCTTATTCCTCCGCGCTTACTTCCCAGACAAGCGGGTCAGAATTTGATAAGCTTCTTGAAGCTGACCTGTACAGTACCTTTGAAGAGATCCGCACCTTCGTTCCCGACAAGGCCATTGTTGATGTTATGAGGCTTCAGTATGATTTTCACAATGTGAAAGTGCTTTTAAAAAGCATGTTCAATGTCAGGACGGGGGGCAAAAAGAGGTGGGATCTGCTTACATCTCTTGGATCTTATTCTTTGGACGACATCATCATGAACGTCGAGTCGGAAGAATACAGACTTCTTCCCTTTGGACTTAACATTCTGATCCCAAAATGTATAACGGTCTGGGAACAGAGCAGCGACGTTCTTGAAGTCGAGAGACTGATCGACAAGAGAATGTTCGAGGTGATGCTTGAGAAAGCCAAAGAGCTGGATATGCCTGGGATAATAAGCTGGGTCCGGACTAGAACTGACGGAGAAAATATACGTACCCTGCTGAGGCTTAAAAGATTCAATTTCGATGCGTCAAAAGCTCTGCCCTTCCTTCACGAAGGCGGCACTATAGATGTCAACATGCTTTCGAACCTTATAACCGAGCCCTTTGAAACATGGGGCAGGGCCATTGAGTTCTCTGATTTTGGAAAACTAATAGGGAACATCGATGCGTCAGGTGGAGATTCGGAACTCATCCTTTCACTTGAGAGGGTGCTGGATGACTATTATATGGAGAAGATAGCCGTTGGCAGATTCAGTCCTTCAGCTCCTGAAAACATCCCGGCCTATCTTTGGGCCAAGGAAATGGAAATAAAGAATATCAGGGTGATCACTGTTTCCAAAAGAAACAAAGGTGATAAGGACCACCTAAGGAGGCTTATGCGCCATGGCTATGTCTAATCAAGGTTCACCGATGGCAGCGATCGGGAGCTATGACAGCATACTTCCATTTAAGGCTATTGGCCTTGATGTTGTTGAGATAACAGATGAGAACAGAGATTCTATCGGAGAGATCATGAACAGGTTTGCCATTAAGGGATACGCTGCCCTCTTTGTTGAGGAAGCCCTTTTTTCTAAATACCAGCTGGCTGTTGATGAAGTCAACGAATCTACAGACATGTGTATAATCCCGGTACCCAACCAAAGTGGATCCATGGGAGTCGGCCTCAGCTCTATCAGACGTAACGTAGAGCGTGCTGTTGGCATGGATATCTTTGGTCCGAAATGATGAAAATGGAGGCGATGTGAGTGGCTACTCCTAATGCCATAGCAGGATTCATCGCAAAGATTTCCGGCCCGCTTGTTATTGCTAAAAGTATGGCCGGAGCCTGCATGTTCGACGTTGTAAGAGTCGGAGACGCAGGCCTTGTCGGTGAAATTATTGAACTAAAAGATGATACTGCTTCTGTCCAGGTATACGAAGAAACTTCCGGTCTGAAGCCCGGGGAACCGGTTGTCAGCACGGGAGAACCACTGAGTGTTGAACTTGCACCAGGACTTATAGAAGAATTTTTCGACGGTATCCAGCGTCCGCTTGAAAGTATCGAAAAAGCTGCAAATAGCCCGTACATACTTCGCGGAATAAGCGTTCCGGCAGTGAGCAGGACTAAAAAATGGAGTTTCGTCCCCTGTGTTGAAGCCGGAGCTGAAGTTGCTGTAGGAGATTTTCTGGGTTCTGTGCAGGAGACAGTCCTTGTTGATCACAAGGTAATGGTCCCTCATGGAGTCAAAGGAAAGGTAAAAGAGATCAAACAGGGCGATTTCACAGTAGAAGAGACCATCGCTGTTATTACCGATGCAAAGGGTAACGACCACGAGATCAAACTTCTGCAGAGGTGGCCTGTGCGTAAACCCCGCCCGGTAGTAAAGAGACTTCCGCCGGAGATCCCGCTTACGACCGGTCAGAGGGTCATTGATACATTTTTCCCGATAGCCAGGGGTGGAACGGCATGCGTGCCGGGTCCTTTCGGATCGGGAAAGACTGTTATACAGCACCAGCTTGCAAAATGGGCTGACGCAGAAATAGTCGTCTACATCGGATGCGGAGAACGCGGCAATGAGATGACTGACGTTCTCCTCGAGTTTCCCGAACTTGAGGACCCCCGCTCAGGACAGCCTCTTATGAAGAGGACCCTGCTAATAGCAAATACTTCCAATATGCCTGTCGCTGCCCGTGAAGCTTCAATATATACGGGTATCACGATAGCGGAATATTTCCGTGACATGGGCTACTCAGTGGCTCTAATGGCCGACTCGACATCGCGCTGGGCTGAGGCTTTACGTGAAATGTCGGGACGTCTTGAAGAGATGCCCGGAGAAGAAGGTTACCCGGCATACCTCGGCACGAGGCTTGCATCCTTCTACGAAAGAGCAGGAAGGGCCATTTGTTTTGGAAGCGACGGAAGGGAAGGGGCAATATCCGTAATCGGAGCGGTCTCACCTCCGGGAGGAGACCTTTCGGAGCCGGTTACCCAGAACACACTGCGTGTCACAAAAGTATTCTGGGGTTTGGACGCACAGTTGGCTTATCAGAGGCATTTTCCTGCTATAAACTGGCTTTCCAGCTATTCACTATATGCCAAAATTCTGGGTGAACACTGGGATGCCATCTATGACGGAGAATGGAGCATATACAGGACCGAAGCGATGAGTCTGCTCGAAGATGAGGACAAGCTGAAGGAAATAGTGCGTCTGGTCGGCCTGGATGCTCTTTCAAAAGAAGAACGAATGGTGCTTGAGACTTCAAAATCAATAAGAGAAGACTTCCTACACCAAAACTCATTCCACGAGATAGACACCTATGCATCTATGGACAAACAGTTCAAAATGCTCAGGAATATTCTGACTTTCCACCATCTTGGAATGAAGGTACTCACCGGCGGAGGAATGATGCGTACGGTTCTCGACCTTCCTATCAGAGAAGATATTGCGCGTATGAGATACGTTGAAGAGAATGATCTGGAAAGTCTTGATGTTCTTGAGACTTCAATAAAGACTGAGCTCGGGAAACTGAGTGCTGCTGGAGGTGGCCTTGATGATGTTGTCTAAGGAGTATAAAACTATCTCCAACCTCTCCGGCCCGCTTATGGTGGTTGAGAAGATAGAGGATGTCAGCTATGACGAACTGGCGGAGATCCGTCTTGCCAATGGTGAACGCAGGCGCGGAAGAGTCCTGGAAATTTCTGAGACCAAGGCGCTTGTTCAGGTTTACGAAGGAAGCACCGGCATAGACGTCAACACCACCCAGATAAGATTCCTGGGCGACGTCCTCAAGCTGCCTGTCTCAAAAGATATGCTTGGCCGTATTTTTAACGGAAGGGGAGACCCCCTTGACGGAGGCGCCCCAATAATTCCCGAAGCATACCTTGATGTCAACGGAGACCCGATCAACCCGTTTTCACGCGACTTCCCGTCAGAGTTTATCCAGACCGGTATTTCAACGATCGACGGAATGAACCCACTTGTAAGAGGCCAGAAGCTGCCGATATTCTCGGGAAGCGGTATGCCTCACAACCAGATAGCTGCTCAGATAGCACGTCAGGCTACGGTCATCAGCGGACACGCGAATTTTGCTGTTGTATTTGCAGCGATGGGCATCACCTTTGAAGAAGCATCTTTCTTTATGGAAGACTTCAGAAAGACCGGAGCCCTCGAACGCACGGTAATGTTCGTAAACCTTGCAGATGACCCGGCTATAGAGCGTATTTCAACACCTCGCCTTGCTCTTACAGCTGCTGAGTATCTGGCTTTTGAACATGGCATGCACGTACTTGTAATATTGACTGACCTTACGAACTACTGCGAAGCGCTGCGAGAGATCTCAGCCGCCCGCAAAGAGGTTCCGGGCCGCCGCGGCTATCCCGGCTATCTCTATACCGACCTTGCCACAATGTACGAGAGGGCAGGAAGGATCCGCGGCAAAGATGGATCCATCACGCAGCTCCCTATACTTACAATGCCCGAAGATGACAAAACTCACCCGATCCCCGACCTTACAGGATACATTACGGAGGGACAGATCATCCTTGCAAGAGGACTCCACCGCAAAGGGATTTATCCGCCTGTCGACGTCATGCCTTCACTTTCCCGTCTGAAGGACAAAGGCATAGGAAAGGGCAAGACCCGCGAGGACCATGCGGACCTAATGAACCAGCTTTTTGCCGCGTATTCAAGGGGTAAGGAAGCCAAAGAACTTGCTGTCATCCTCGGAGAGGGAGCCCTTTCGGATGATGACAAAGCTTTTGCAAAGTTCGCAGACCTCTTTGAAGAGAAATATGTGCGTCAGGGAGAGTATGAGAACAGGACTGTCGAGGAGACCCTGCTTCTTGGATGGGAACTCCTGACTATCGTTCCCACCAAGGAACTTAAGCGTGTAAGAGACGAGTACATCGATAAGTATCTGAAGCCGCTGGTCGAAGCAAAAAAAGACGAGACGCTTGAGACTAAAGAAGCATAGGAGGGGGTGACCTCTAATGGCGAAGGCACTTAACGTCAACCCAAATCGGATGGAGCTTTCAAAGCTCAAGAGACAGCTTGTCGTAGCCAAGAGGGGGCACAAACTGCTGAAAGATAAGCAGGACGCACTCGTTAAGGCGTTTCTTGCGAAAGCGAAGTTTGTCTGGGAGCTAAGGCAGGAGATCGAAAAAGAAATCAGTTCCTGCTATGCGGGTTTCCTGCTTGCAAGAGCCCAGACTCTGCCGGAAATGTTGGAACAGACTCTCATGAACGCAGGCGGAAACATGAGAGTAAAGGTACATTTTATAAATATAATGAGTGTACGCGCCCCTTCGTTTGAGCTGCCTGAACAGGAAGTAGAGCTCAACTATGGCCTGGGCACCTCACCGGGAAGTCTTGATATTGCACTTGAGCAGTTTTTGA
>JAAZCN010000013.1 GCA_012513245.1 Synergistaceae bacterium
ATACAGAGGACATTACTGTTTCAATAAACGGTATTAATCTTAAGACTGATGCACTTTATTATTTTTTACCGGAAGATAGTTCTCTCTTAGGAAGAATTAACGGTCAGGTAATTGAAGTAAACAGCGATTTTTCACGACTGAAAATTTCAGTAAATTCCGATTCTTTTAACGAAGGACGCTATACTCTTCACGTTAAAAATCCGGGCGGCTTGGAATCACACATTCCCGGACTACAGGTACAGTACCAGAATCCAACTGATATTTACCTCAGCGCAGGATGGGCCCCGGGATTATTTATATCTGAATTATTTCAGAACATATCTGGTAATACCGGTCACCTATTATCGTGTAACGGCAGAATAAGCCCTGTCTTCATTAAAAAATCATTCGGTTATTTTGGAGCAGAGGTATATGGAAACTTTCTCCACTTTGCCCATGAACAGGAAAAATACAGCATAGCAGGCTTTTTCTCAAATGCAGTGATCAGTGCGCTGTATCAGTTTCCAATTATTAAGAAAAAGTTTTTTATTGCAGGAAAAATAGGAGCTGGTGTAACATTTGTTCATAATGTACAATACATTTATCCGAACAACGCAGCCTCCCCGTATATATCCACTATGTACATCAATGCATCAACAGGTATATATGCACAATATATGATAACAAAAAATCTTTTTGCAGCACTCGGAGCAGACTACCTTCTGGTATTTGGCAGCGAAAATCAAGTTGGAAATCCTATACCAAGCCTAGTATACCCGTATATTAATATCGGCTGGAAATTTTAATGCACTGTTTTTAAATACCATGCAGTCACCGCTTTTTTAACAGAATCAAAGGCAATTGGAAGTTTTGCGATGCATTCTGCAGAATCAATTTTTACAATTTCAAAATCCTCCACCTCTTCTGCGTCCAAAGGAGATATTGACGAAATGGAGTCGAGCTGAAGCTCTGAAGAAAAGAAAAAATCACAGGTACTGTAGATTATATTTTTGAATTCATAGCTGTTGGGAAATGATGCAACATAGGTAACAGGACTTATTTGTATGCCGGTTTCTTCAAAACACTCCCGTATGCAGGCTTCCTCTGCCGTTTCTCCGGCATCTATAAAACCGCCGGGTAATGCAAGCATACCTTTAGCAGGTTCTCTGCCGCGTTTAACAAAGAGAACAGAATTACCGCTGTAAAGAATAACACCTGCAGATGAGGCCACATTGAAAAACATATCAAAACCGCAATTAGAACAAACCCAGTGTTTACCACCGCAAAAAGAAACTGTATTTTTTCCGCAGGACGGACAGTACGAAAACAAATGATTCATGCGCCCAATTATAGTAAATATACGCATAAAAAAAAAGCTGTACCAGCAGCAATGGCCGATACAGCAGATAAAGCACAGAAAGTTCTGAGGAGTTAACCTTCTATACGTTTTTCAAAAAGAATACAGGTGCCTGCAAATAATCCACAAGCAAGTAAGGCAATTATTGCAGCAGGCGGCCACATTGACGAAACAGCATCCACTTCGTATCCATTAAAGATAAGAGCCATGAGTCTTACGGTTAAGTCAAACATAATATACACAAGGATGATTGAAAGAACCCGGGGAAACTGTTTATGCCTGAAAATCGAGGCAAAGAGGGTAAGAGAAAAACTGAATACCATCATTATAAAGACAGCGCCAATTAATGCCATGGGAATAATTTGTATTGTTTCAACAATGTGTTTTACAAATACAATTGAATATATTTCTCCC
>JAAZCN010000102.1 GCA_012513245.1 Synergistaceae bacterium
GTTCTATTCTGTTGAGCTTATGATATAAGCAAGGTTTTTATCTTGGCATTCGTGGATTTTGTCCCGCCAGTCGTATGACCAGTGGAGGAGTCCCTGTTTCTGTCTCAACCTTGGCTGCCAGGGATTTTTGTGAACTTGGGCGGAATGGCGGGCACAAAACTGACGCCAACGGTTTATCTGGATCTCGTCTTCTCCTATCCTTCTGCCTAGGAAATAGTTGCAGTACCACTGAAACCAGCCCAACTTATCCGACATTATCCATCCTCTTTTCTCCCAATCAGAAAGGGACATGCCCGACGAAACTTTGAAAAAATTCATTGAAACATCTGGCTTACTGCCTTTGGGCAGTATTTTTCCACCATTAAACCATCTTGAGGGTAAGGAATCTCTAACACTGTTGAGGTATGTTCCGCCGAAGACTCCCATATCCAGCATGTCATGAGGAGTATATGCCGGGTAAAAGCGAGGATCCCACAGAGAACCATTTATGAGCAGTTTTTTCGTCCCCGGAGATTTTCCCTCTCTGTATTCTTTCTTACCTTCAGCCATCATATGATTTAAATTTAAAGAGCCTTTCTGGGTAATGATCTATCTTCAAGAGTCTTAAGGAATTCCCCAGGATGTTTGATTTTGCTCAAAAATATCATTGAGGCGATTATATATGGCTTAAAGCTAGCCTGTTTGAAGAGGGGTATGCGATACCTGTCAAATACAGAAGCAGCGACTTCTCCCGACTCACAGCTTACCCCCGTTATATCAGCAGGCAAACAGTGCAGATAAAGAGCTTTCCCGCCCTTGGTCGTTTTCATCATATCCTCGGTGCATTCCCAGTCTTTATGCAGTGCGTTATGAGCCAGCAGTTCTTTTTCAAGTTTTTTTATACCTTCAAAATAGCCTGCTCCGTAAAGATCCGTTCTCTCTTCCATTGCTTTAAAAGGAGCCCAGCTTTTTGGGTAAACGAAGTCGGCATCTTCAAAGGCTTCCTTCATATTGTTCGTCTTAGTGAATTTGCCGCCGTAGGTTTTAGCGTTCTCTTTTGCAATTTTTTCAACATCAGACATGATCTCATATCCTTCAGGGTGGGCAAGCGTCACATCCATGCCCATTCTGGTCATCAATCCGACGACTCCCTGAGGAACAGAGAGGGGTTTACCGTAAGAGGGGGAGTACGCCCATGTCATAGCGAGTTTTTTGCCTTTAAGTTTTTCTATGCCGCCCGATTCGTGGATCATATGCAGAAGGTCTGCCATAGTTTGTGTAGGATGGTCTATGTCACACTGCAGGTTAACGAGGGTAGGTCTCTGTTCAAGTATTCCATCCTTATGTCCTTCGCGGACAGAATCAACTACCTCATGCATATATGCATTTCCTTTGCCTATATACATGTCATCTCTTATGCCGATCACGTCGGCCATGAATGATATCATGTTTGAGGTCTCGCGCAAAGTTTCTCCGTGCGCTATCTGTGATTTACCTTCGTCGAGATCTTGGACCTCGAGACCGAGCATGTTGCAGGCTGAAGCAAAACTGAAGCGTGTCCTAGTGGAATTGTCGCGAAAAATCGATATTCCAAGCCCACTGTCAAATATCTTTGGCGAGATATTGTTCTCCCTCAAGGAGCGTAGAGCATCTGCTACTGTAAATACAGCTTCAAGTTCGTCCCTGCTCTTCTCCCATGTCAGAAAGAAATCGTTTTCGTACATATCGGAAAAATTCAGTTCGTTTAGTTTTTTAATAAAAGGATCCATTTTCATAATATATATTCCTCCATCGTATTCCTTGGTAATATTTTAGTTACTCAACTTTTCACCTGTTGTTAAGGACTGCCAGGTGGAACATCTGGCGTGAAGCTGCAACGTGTGATGCCCCGGAGAATTGCAGCTTGGTACTTGCTGCGGTGAATCTGTCGGAAAAACCA
>JAAZCN010000103.1 GCA_012513245.1 Synergistaceae bacterium
GCCTGATTAAACATCAAACTCCCCTCATTGTCGCTTTTGCCACTTAAACATAGCGATATCCTTAGATATATTTAATGATTATCCCTGCAAAGAATCATACCTTCCCCGATTCCAGCCTCTCTGCCGTTTCAATATAATGGATCATAGAAATAAAGCAGTTTATGACGGCACAGAGGGAGGAGATCTCATGGAAAAAAACTTCATTGCACCCGCGGTGATCGCCTGCATTGCACTGGTCTCGATCCTGATCACGATGTTTAAAAAGGATAGCTAGAAAAAAGTCATCTGTCCGGATAGAGAATGGAATAAGCCCTGTTTGATAAGAGAATATAAATAGATAACAGCTGTCTGCCATAGACAGCTGTTATTCTTTTGTACAATGATGTGGGGTCCGGATCAGTTGGGCCTGAAGATGAAGAAGACAGCGCCAACCATGCATAGTGAGGCCCAAAGATAGTTAAGTGTGAGTTTTTCTTTCATCACAAAGAAGGTAAATGTAGCAAAGACACACATGGTTATTACCTCCTGCATTATCTTCAGTTGCGGAAGAGTGTATATCTGATGCCCGAGCCTGTTGGCAGGGACCTGAAAGCAGTACTCGAAGAAGGCTATCCCCCAGCTTGCCAGTATCGCGAATATGAGGGGTTTTGCGCTCATGTGCTTTAAGTGGCCATACCATGCGTAAGTCATGAAAACATTTGATACAAAGAGAAGCAAAATGGGGGCAAGGCTGCGTGCCAAATTAGGACACCATTCCTTTCTGATTTTGTTCCGGTAGATTATATATCCAAATCAGTCAAAATGGTGACAACAGGAGGGAGCCGGACCATTAATTATTGAAAGCCAGGCGATCCATGCCTGCTTTATTCATTCAATACTATCCGCAGCAGCTCGCACCTCCGCAGGATGGACCTTCTCGGTCTTTATTCCCGCTAAACATCCCCATGAGTACCGCGTAGGCACAGCCGACTCCGCTTTTTACCGTTATAGCGGATGCAGGGCAATTCATTGAGCACGCGCCGCATTCCATACACAGGTCTATGTCGTTGATGCCGGCCTTATTATTCTTTACGGTGAAGACAGCATGCGGGCAGACGATCTCGCACATGCCGCACCCGATGCATTTGTCAGTGTCAAGTTTTAATGTCACAACGTCTCTTAGATACTTAAGTTCCATATGTCTTCTCCTTTACTTTTATGATATAAAAAAAGAGGCTATCCTGATCAAGGCTCCTGCAGCCAGTGCGATCACTATCAGGGGAAGTGCGATTTTCATCTCTTTTTCTACCCCCGACAAAGAAGTATAAGTCGATGAACCTGTAAAATTCATAGAGAAAAAAGCCGACATCGACGGCAGGATCAATAAATATGAAAAGAGCTGCAGGTAGTTCGGGCTTCCTTTGAAAAATAAAAAGAGGACAACAGATATGCCCCATATGAGTCCTGTTATCATGCCCTTAAATGAAAAAGCGCTTCCGGGGAGCCAGGGAAGAAACATCGGAGCGACAAAAGTGCCCATAAAGAGAGACCCAAGCAGACCCAGATAATCCGCCCTTTCAATGGGCAGAATACCAATAGCATGAAGAATAGCTAAAACTCCAAAGACCTTGAGCATGAGTTCCATGGCAATGACGATTTCCATAGGTGTCAGGACAAGTCTATCAAGAAGTGAAAACCCGACTTTCCGCATTGATGGTTTTACTCTCATCCCGTTGTCAAGGAAATAGGGGATGTCTTCTGCCCTCACCGGCCCGTATGTTACTTGATAGCCGCTCCTCTTTCTTACTTCGTGTGCAGAAACGCCGGTCGCACTGAGTTGCGGCAGGATAAGATCCCTATGGACCACTTTCTCACTCAGTCCGGCCTTATCGATGCGGGAGATGAGCTCATCTGTACCGAAGGTCCCTTTGCCTGCGGCACACCATACGTTTATTCCATCAGTGTCAAGGATAAGGAGCCATAGATCCCTTCCCCCAAGATTTTTTCTCACCCTGTCAACAGTCATTTTATAATTGGAAGTCACGAGGACAGAAGAATGTTCATCTGGACACCCGATAGTGTATAGTCCGGGGCTCATGGAGTAATCCATCCTGCCGATACTCCATCTTGCCTTCCATGATCCCAGCCTGTCCTTAATGGTAAGATGTGCAGAAAGAGAGTTGTCCCAGTTGCAGCAAGGCGTCATAAGATAGAACACTTCCTCTGAATAAAATCTGGGCTCTTTGTTATTTTCTCATTTATTTCGCTTGAAACCAACCTTTGGTATTGTTACAGAACTTCACAAGCATAAGCATTACAGGGACTTCTATAAGCACACCAACTACAGTTGCAAGAGTTGCTCCGGATCTCAGGCCAAAGAGTGAGATGGCTACCGCCACAGCTAGTTCAAAGAAATTACTGGCCCCTATCATGCCCGCCGGAGCTGCAATATCATGAGGAAGTTTCCATCTCCATGCCCATAGATAAGCAATCGCAAAGATCAAAATAGTCTGGATAGTAAGAGGGATCGCTATGAGGAATATGTCTATCGGATTTTCGATTATCACTCTTCCCTGGAAAGAGAAGATTATCACCAGTGTCAACAGAAGTCCGACAGTAGTAATGTTGTCGAATCTTGAGACGAATTTCTCGAAAGCATCCTCTCCGTAGCTGTTTATGTAGGATCTTCTCGTCAGCCATCCGGCGGTCAGCGGAATCACCACAAAGAGCAAAACTGAAATGAGAAGCGTATTCCATGGTATGGCAATACCGGAAATTCCAAGAAGGAAAGCAACTATAGGGGTAAAGGCAACAAGTATTATCAGGTCGTTGACTGCTACCTGAACAAGAGTATAGGCAGGATTGCCCCTAGTAAGGTGGCTCCATACAAATACCATCGCCGTACAGGGAGCTGCCCCCAGAAGCACTGCTCCTGCAAGATATTCCTTTGCCAGTTCAGGAGATATCAGCCCTTTGTAGAGAACGAAAAAGAAAAACGCTGCTATCCCATACATTGTAAATGGCTTTATGAGCCAATTTGTAACACATGTAATTATAAGTCCTTTGGGCATTTTTACAGCTTTTACTACGCTTGTGAAATCGATTTTCAGCATCATAGGGTATATCATGAGCCATATCAGCACTGCAACTGGGATCGATACATTTGCGTACTCAAATTTTGCAAGGGTCGCTGGAACAGCCGGGATGTATATTCCTATTAAGACACCGACTGCCATGCACAGGGCTACCCACACAGTAAGGTAACGTCCAAAAAATCCAAGTTCATCTTCATTCGCAGCTTTTTCAGCCATGTATGTCTCTCCTTGATAAATATATTCTTTCGCCTAACTTGACCATATCCAAGCGTAAATATATACTACGTATAGATGGATGTCAATATATATAATGTCGGTTTTAGGGTGCTGTAATTACGATATTAAAAGAAATTATTTTTGAAATAGAAATTTCATGCACATGGGAGGGTCTGCAATGCAAAACGAAGAAAACAAAGTTCTGATCAACTGCACCGGCAAGCCCAAGATAACTTTCGTATGCGTACACAATTCCTGCAAAAAATAGAGAGACGGCCGGGACAACAGATGTGCTCCCGGCCGCACACTTTTTATTTTTGGCACAGGGTATTCGCGTCTCAGCACTTGGTGTCGAAATAAATACGTTCTTTGCCAGCGTCTGTTGAGATGTTGTCTATAAAGGAAATAAGTTCAGAGAACTTCTCTCTGTTCAATGAATAATAGGTCCACTTCCCGTCCTTTCTTGGTATAACTAGGCCTGACCTGCAAAGGATCTTCATATGATGAGAAAGAGTCGGTTGAGAAAGGCTGAAAGCCTCAAGGATGGTACAGGCACAGAGCTCGCCGCATGAAAGCATGTCGACTATCATTATTCTGTTCGGATCGGATAAAGCCTTAAAAAGCAAGGATCGTTCGGTATAATTATTCACTCTTCCGCCTCCCCCTGTGAGTATATCTATGTCCGTTAATATTATACCGAGAACAGGGAGAAATGGTTATTTTTACTTATGATAATACTGCAAAGAGCGCCGGATCTTCATGCTAAGACCCGACGTTCATCTTTTCAGCATTTTCATATATTTTCTTTATCTCTTCTCTACTTCCAAGTTTTGTAAGCAGCAGTGCGATAATTATTATCCCCGGTATGTCCACAAAAAGCCTCGTGAGAGCAAAGGATGCACCCAGTGCCTCGAATTCAAAGAGTACCATCGGTATCTTGGTAGTCGACCAGGCACCTATAAAGATCATTACATTTGAAAAACTTACTCCTTTTTTCATAAAGACAGCTGAAACCGGAAAAGCGGCATAGAGCGGGCCGGCGGCTGCAGAGCCAATGAACAGAGACAGCAGCACTCCCTTGAGCCCCGATCCCTCTCCCATATATTTGACCATGCTTTCCCTTGCGACCCATACATCAAGAAGTCCCAGAAGCACAAAAACCGGTGGGATTATGAAAAGCATCTCGAGAAGTGAATGGACGGAGATCGATAATGCTTTAGTCCCTACGCTCCTGTTAAAGATGGTCAGCAGACCCACACATACCAGTACAATAAGAAAAGCTTTGTATTTTTTGATGATGGAAACCAAGTCAGCCAACCACCTTTCCTATGACATAAGCCACAAAGAAAGAAAAGATGAAGGCCATCAAATTCCTTAAGAGAGTCATTTTTTTTCCAAAGTACTTGATCTCAACAGGTATCGTTACAACACCTACCATCATCAGAGTCGATATGAAGGCACCTATCTGCATGTATCCCGCGCCGGCCTGCAGAAGGAGAGCTGCAGTCGGGAAGGCTACAAAGCCGGGTATTAGTGTTATCGATCCAACTATAGCTGCCAATATAACTCCGATCCAGCCTGAATCCTTTCCTATGAGCTTTGATATGGTTTGTGGATCCAGTACAGCAAGCATGACGCCAACGAGCAAGATAACCACCAAAAATTCAGGAAGTATGTTGTCAAAAGCTTTCCAGCCCTTTTTTAGAGCCATGTGTGTCTTTTTTCTGTCTTTGAAAAAAGAGAACAGGAGCAATACTATCGTTACCCCGTAAAGGATATATGAGTCCAAAAACACACCCCCATCATGCTAACTTGAGTATTATATGACTCAACTTCCCACCTATTGTTACTAGTGGATTTAAAACTTCTGTTCCTCGTTTTCTCTGTACATCTATTTTGACACAGAGGGGGAGTCGGTTGGGGAGTCAGTTGCAAATCGATTGCAAATCAATTGTTAAACCTCAAAAACGACCCTCTTTACCATCCCCAAC
>JAAZCN010000104.1 GCA_012513245.1 Synergistaceae bacterium
TTATAATACTATTCAAACTATTTTCTAAACATCAGGGGGGGGGGATTTTATGCCGGTAATCAAGGTAGAATGCTCAGATATGGACGTTGAAAAAAAAGAGAAGCTGATCAAGGCTTTGACACAGGCCGCCAGCACCATTATGGAAATTCCCGAAGCAGCCTATGTAGTGCTTCTCAATGAGATGAGCAAGGATAACATCGGAGTTGGCGGAGAGATGCTTTCAAAAAAACAACACTGATCAGCCTTTTTTCAGCAATTGAATATCACAGCAAAACCTTGGGCATCCCAGATTTTTTTGGGGTGTCCATTTTATTACATGGAGTAAAAATTTTTATTTAGAGATCAACTATCTAGTGCTTCATGTAGTAATATATTGTTTAGTATTAATATAGGAGGTTGTTCTTTAATGAAAAAACTTTATTTTTTAACATTGTGTCTTCTTTTTACAATGTTGGCGGCACCCGCTTTTTCCTGTACAACAATAATAGCGGGAAAGGATGCGACGACAGACGGATCTGTTATGGTATCTCATTCTGATGACGGACTGAGCGACGCAAGTCTGGTCTATATCCCTGCTATGGATCACGCGCCGGGTTCATTAAGGCCAGTTTTTTATTCACATGAATCGATAGGTTTCAAACCTGAATGGGGAGGCACCCAGACACACAGGATCATAACAAAAGGCAGGGGCTCTGTGTATGACAAGAAGGGCCTGCCATCATCAATTCCTCTGGGCTTTATTCCACAGGTCGCACATACTTATGCATATTTTGACGCAAACTACGGAATAATGAACGAACACCAGCTCACGATAGGTGAGTGTACGGACAAAGCAAAGGTGCACCCGGAACCGGAAACAGGAAAGAGAATATTTTATTCTTCAGAGCTTTCAAGAGTTGCTTTAGAGAGAACAAAAACAGCCCGAGAAGCTGTAATGCTTATGGGAGAGATGATTGAGAAGTATGGTTATTACGGAACCGGCGAAACTCTTCTTGTCGGTGATCCAAACGAAGGCTGGGTAATGGAGATGGCCGGTTACGACATGAATGGACCCGGGGGAGTCTGGGTCGCCCAGAGGGTGCCGGATGACAAAATATTTGTTGCCGCCAACCAGTTCCGCATCAGAGAGATCAATACAAAAAGCAAGGATATGATCTTCTCTAAAAATATTTTCGAGATAGCGGAACAAAAGGGATGGTGGAAACCTTCCGAAGGCCCACTTGACTTCACAAAGGTCTATGGAGATGGGGAGTTCCATCATCCTTATTATTCATTGCGCAGAGTATGGAGGGCAATGTCTCTGCTTGCTCCTTCCATGAATTTTTCGCCATGGGTCAAGGACGAATTGACCAAAGACTACCCCTTCGCAGTTAAACCGGATAAAAAAATATCTGTAGCGGACCTGGCCTCTATCCACAGAGACAACTATGAGGGTACAGAATTTGACATGACAAAAGGGCTTGCCGCCGGACCTTTCGGAAATCCTACAAGGTACGAAGGAAATGCGGAATCAGTCGCTGATACCGAAGGTAAGCTTACGCTCTTAGTCGGAGAATTTGAAAGACCTCTTGATATTTACCGTTGCGTCTATTCTTTTGTTGCACAGTCAAGAAACTGGCTCCCGGATGAGGTAGGAGGTCTTCTGTGGTACGGTCCTGACAGACCATCTACAAATATACTTTTGCCTTTCTACTCCGGCATGACTGATCTTCCGAAACAGATACAGCAGGCAAATATTCTCGATCTTAACAGGGAGAGTGTTTGGTCATCTTTCAACTTTGTCGCTAATTTAGCTACCATAAAATGGTCATATATGATCAAAGACATCAGAGAAGAAAGGACAAAATTAGAGAGAAGGGTTTTTGATCTTCAGTCTCTTCTTGAAGCTAATGCATTTATGTTGATCAAAGGCGGAAAAAAAGAAGAAGCCAGGAAAATGCTTACGGACTATAGCGTAAAAAACACACTTGAAGTCCTGGATGCCTGGCATAAGCTCGCTGAACGTCTATATGTCAAATACAACGACGGGTATTTAAACACTGCAGAACAGATAGGGCAGCCTCTATTTTATCCCTCTTGGTGGCTGAAGGAAGTAGGATATGAAAAAGGTCCGGTAAGTTATCAGAAAAAGAAATAACGATTCGCAGTATATCTGATCGTACGTTATAACTATCGGGTAGCCTCTGATCTATTATATTGGATCTGAGGCTCTCTTTTTACCCACAGATATTTTCGTCCTTTACAGTAATAAAGATCACAAATTGAGCATAATTTTATATTTAGACTACTTCATGTTATACTTGTTTAGATATTCACCAAGTTTAAAGGGAGATGAGACCGTTAATTAAAGGAGGAAAAAGATTAATGACGGATATAAAGATCAAACCATTCAAATTTATGGAATGTGCCGTATTGCCCCTCGCGACAGGGATCAGGGCGCAAAA
>JAAZCN010000105.1 GCA_012513245.1 Synergistaceae bacterium
ATGATATTCGTGCTCATTGCAGGCACATACACTCCGATATGCATGACCCTGCTAAGAGGAAGATTGGGGTACTCGCTACTCGCCCTGATCTGGTCATGCGCTGCTGCGGGAATAGTCATGAAGATGTTTTTCTTCGATATACCGAGACTGCTCTACACCGGGATATACCTGATAATGGGCTGGATCGCGGTTTTCATTGTCGTTCCCCTTTACAGGGCCGGAGGACCCCTTCCGCTTGTCTGGCTCCTTGCCGGCGGCCTTATGTACACAGCCGGAGGGGTGATCTACGCTGTAAAGAAACCCGATATCTTTCCCGGATGGCTCGGCTTTCATGAGCTCTTCCACATTTTTGTAATACTGGGAAGCGCAGCGCACTACGTTATGATACTGCGCTTCTGCTAATAGGGGGTAATAAAAGAGCAGGGCTTTTTCCGGTCTCTTTTATCTTATCTATTCCTCCTCCCCGGAGCTTGTGATCTCCAGGATCTTGTTGCCGCTTCCTACGAATACTATTTGAGGAGAATGGCTCTCTGCCTCTTCGGAATCGATCTGGCAGTAAGCAAGTATTATCACTTTGTCACCGGGCTGAACCAGGCGGGCAGCCGCACCGTTCACACATATAACTCCGCTGCCGCAGTCCCCCTCTATAACATAGGTTTCAAACCTGCTGCCGTTGTCTATGTTTACTACACTAACCTTTTCATATTCAAGTATGCCCGAGGCCTCCATCAGATCCCTGTCTATGGTTATACTGCCTACGTAATTGAGGTTTGATTCTGTTACTGCTGCCCTGTGTATCTTTGCTTTGAGCATAGTGATCATCATTTCGCTTCTCCTCCGAAGGTAAAATTATCTATCAGCCTTGTCTTTCCGAAATAGACAGCGACTGCCGCAAGAACCGGCCTCTCTATCTTTTCGACAGGACTGAGATCCGCCGAGTCCACTATTTCAGCATAATCTATCCTTGCAAGCGGTTCGGCAGAGATACCTGCGGCTATGGCCTCTTTTATCTTCACAGCATTTTTTTCGCCCTTGCGCATAAGTTCCCTTGCTGCGCCGAGGCTCCGGGAGAGCGCGAGAGCGGCCTTTCTTTCCTCAGAAGAAAGGTATAGGTTCCTCGAGCTCATTGCCAGCCCGTCGGCCTCTCGGACTATAGGGCAGGAAACGATCTCTGTCCCGAAATTTAGATCCCTGACCATTCTCCTTATTATCGCAAGCTGCTGGGCGTCCTTCTCCCCGAAATAGGCTCTGTCAGGCAGGACTATATTAAAAAGTTTCGATACTACCGTGCAAACGCCGCGGAAATGGCCGGGTCTTCTCGCTCCGCACAGTCCGTTACCGAGTTCTTTAATGTCTACAAATGCGAAGTTCTCCGACGGGTACATCTCTGACGGTTCAGGCGCGAAGATGAGTTCTGCCCCGGCTTTTTCACATACTTGCCTGTCATGTGCCATGTCACGCGGGTATTTATCGAGGTCTTCGTTGGGACCGAACTGGATCGGGTTTATAAATATGCTTACCACGACCATGTCATTTTCTTTTCTGGCCCTCTCTATAAGGCTTATATGCCCGGGGTGCAGATATCCCATGGTCGGCACCAAACCGACGGAGAAACCCCGCTTTTTCCAGTTCCATGTTGCCTCTCTGACTTCCTTAACACTGCCTGATATTATCATTTGATCCTGTTTCACACCTTTCATTGCTCAGTTTTTCAATTATATCCGGGTCTATAGTGAAGGAGTGCTCATCTGTCGGGAAGGCTCCGTTCCTGACCTCTTCGGCATATTTTTTTATGCCCTCTCTCATTGGTTCTCCTGCGTCAGAGAAAATTTTTACGAACTTCGGCCTAAAATCGGAGAACATCCCCAGCATGTCGTGAAAGACCAGCACCTGACCGTCACAAGAGGGCCCGGCTCCTATACCTATCGTTGGGATCGATACTGCCTCGGTTATTTTTCGGGAGAGGGCTGCCGGAACACATTCCAGAGTGATCGAAAATGCACCTGCATCTTCAAGGCGCCTGGCATCCTCGATCAGCTTCTTCGCTGCCTCAAACTGGCGTCCCTGAACTTTGAACCCGCCGAAAATGTTGACTGACTGCGGAGTGAGGCCGATGTGTCCCATGACCGGGATCTGCGCCCTGACTATGGCCTTTACATGGCTTATTACATCCGCTCCTCCTTCGAGCTTAACCGCTTCAGCATACCCTTCCTGGATAAGTCTTCCAGCGTTCCTAACTGCCTCTTCGACCGAGACCTGATATGACATAAAGGGCATATCGGAAATCAGAAGTGCCTCCGTTCTCCCTCTTGAAACAGCTTTAGTATGGTGGATCATATCTTCCATCGTAACTCTCAGTGTGTCTTTATAGCCCAGACAGACCATTCCAAGCGAATCTCCGACCAGTAGCGCGTCTATATCGCATGAGTCTGCAAGCCTGGCCATAGAATAGTCGTAAGCTGTCATCACAACCAGCTTTTTCCCCTTTGGCCTTGCGTCGAAAAATGTGGATGTTGTTTTTTTCATTATTTTATTCCTTTCATCCTTTCATTCAGACAAGCTAATATGTTTTTTATTTTTCAAGGAGTTCCAGCAACTCAGATTGATCCCTCCCGGGATGCTTCACCTTCGAAAGTTCTGCGAGTCTTTTGGTAAGCAGGCTGTATATCAGCCTTTCCTCTTTTTTCAGAACATCCAGATGTTTCATGATTGTATTAGTGTCATTGCGTTCGACAGGTCCTGTAAGCGAGTCCGTGAAACCTTTTTTAGCTATGTTCTCGATGTTTCCTTTGATAAGGGGCAGCAGTGCTTCCAGGGCTTCTTCCCCTGAGACGCCGCACCTTTCAAAGGCTTCTGTGCCAAGGCTCAGAAGCGCTGTCACCAAGTTTGAAACCATCACGTTAGAAACATGATAGAGGTGCTTTTGTTTTTTGTCTATGACAAGAGTCCTGTTCCCCGTCTGCAGGAAGACCTCCCTGACTTCTTCCAGCTTATCTTTTGATCCTTCGATCGTAAAGCAAGCTTTCTCCACACCTTCAAAATTACCGTCCCTGCCACTGAAAGCAAACATGGGATGGACAGAATAGCCGAAAGAGCCTTTTGCCTCTACACCGTCAAAAATATCCGACGAGAGCGACCCGCTAAGATGGCATATCATCCTGTTTCTGATATTGCATTTTTGGAGCTCTTTCCAGACTTCCCCGATAACACCGTCAGGGGTCGAAACTATTATAATGTCGGAGGAGTCGGCAAGGTCAGGCAGAGCAGTAAAGGCATTGGATGATGTTATTTCAGCAGCTGAAACAGCTGACTCCATACTGCGGCTCGAGTATCCCGAAATTTTCAGCCCCTTGCTGTAAAAATACGTTCCCAGAGAGACGCCGGCTTTTCCTGCTCCGATAAAGCCAATACTCATTCTCTTTTCGCTATCCAATCAGAGCATCCTCCTCGCATTTTCAGA
>JAAZCN010000106.1 GCA_012513245.1 Synergistaceae bacterium
GGGAAGTTCGCACATCCATTATTGCCCGGATCGATGTAAGGAACCCGGCGATGTGAAGTATTATAAAAAGAACAACGAATAGTTTAGATCTTTTTCTCATAACCTTATTCTATCAGTAAGTGGTCACATACTCGAACCTATTCCGAAATTCTTCCGGGGTCATATGAGCTGCCATGAAAAACGCAAGAAGCACATTATCAACAACATATAAAAAAAGAGTAGCAGCGACACAGAAAAACCTTTGCCGCTGCTACTCTTTTTAAAATTGGAGCTCATTTATTTTTTATACTGTATGCAACAGGATTTTGTCTTTAATAAATTCATAAGATTTTTGAATATCCGGAGATATCGGCCTGTCGTTTTCATAAAGGGCAACTTCTTTTCGAAAAGCTATCCATGTGGCTTCTGTTCCCTTGCCAAGCCTTATCTTACTTTTTCTCTTACGCAGATCTATCGCCTGACATCCGTGTATCAGCTCCATCCCGTAAATATATGCGAGATTATCTGCAGCCTTTCTTAATTTTTGGACCACAAACGGAGTATTGTTAGCATGGTCCTCTATTCCTCCTGCAAGAGACATAAAATCTGCCGAACATGGATTTGAGAGATGACGGATCTCCGTGTCCATAAATGAATAAGACTTTTGGAAAGCACCAAAACAGTGCGAATCTCCGTCATCATGGCTTAAGAATCTTGCAAGTCCTGTTAATACTGGATTGCATAGCTTCAGCATCCTGTAGCACGACATTCGCGAAACATGGCACAAAACTATACTAATCATTTCCAATCCTGTAGCAAGCGAAGTGGTTTCAAAGTTTGATACAGATATCATGCGTCTTTCATCCACAAGAACACACGGATTATCATCAGTGCTGTTCATCTGAATGTCCATAAATTCCGTGACGTAGTCAAGCGCATCCCGAAGGGTACCGTTCACATGTACTGCACCGCGGAAACATAGGGGATCCTGGACAGATTTTTCGGGGTCGCTGTCATAAATGCTGCTTCCTTCAATGATCTTTCTGACATTTTCCGCACTGACCTGCTGTCCCTTAAGTTTTCTTGGGGCGAGTCCAGACGGGTCAAGCGGAGAAGTATTTCCATTAAGCCCTTCCAGTGATACTGAGTAGACAATATCTCCTATCTCTGCAAGGTCTCTGAGTTTTTTAAGAACCAGGGCCCCCTGTCCTGCTGAAAAAGCGCTGTTGCTTACTATGGCAAGTCCGTCCTTGGGTCCGAGAACAACAGGTACGAGTCCTGTTCTTCTGTGAGCGTCCATCGAGGACATCCTCTCCCCGTTGTAAATGACGTCTCCTTCTCCAATCATAGCCAGCCCAATATGAGACATCACGGCAATGTCGGCTTCGCCAACTGAGCCTCTTTCAGGAACGACGGGGTGTATCCCGTAATTTATAAATTCTGCATACCGTCTTGCCACAGCAGGCTGAATGCCGGTATATCCCTGAAGAAGGCAATTTAGTCTTATTGCCATCATAGCTCTGACTTCTTCTTCTGATGCCTCAGGAACAATTCCAAGTGAGTGAGAATAAATCAGTTTACGGTTAAAATCTTCAAAGAATTCTTTCGCGATGGTGTGGTCTTTATTCCAGCCTACTCCAGTGTTAAAGCCGTAAACAGGAACATCCTCATCAACCAGATCATATACAAGCTGCCTTGAAGCTTCAAGCTTCGCATTTGCCTCAGGACTTATTTCTACTCCCGCACCTTCAACTGCGATAGACCAGACTTTTTCTATAGTCAGATCATTACCTGTAAGCAATATATTCATTTTTAGCCTCCATAATCAAAGCTGCGGATGCAAACGGAAAGCCCGTCCCATCCGCAGCAAATATCATATATTTTGCTTATCCAATGGGAATAGACAGCTTTTACTATTCAATAATTTTGTCGATAAAGAACACTTTAATAAACGCAATAACCTGAATAGCAAATATGAAGAGTACTACAAAACCTGCTGCCGCTGCCAGTGCTTTGACTCCGTCTACTCCCTGAGCGCCTCCGCCGTATGCAGCCATTATAATGGCAACTATACCGATAGAAACTCCCCAAAGAACCTTGATCTTTGCAGGCGGCTCTGTTCCAATGGGGACATTTCTTACGCACATGGAACCAATATTTACCAGCGTGGCATCAGCACAGGTAATGAAAGAGGCAAGGATAACAAGTATATTTATCGGTACAACGATAACTCCGAGACCAAAGGGAAGGTTTTTCAAGAATTCCCAAAGGGCCATGATCGCTCCACCTGAGTTTATTGCCCCAACAAGATCGGCTCCGCCTGTCATCTGCATGTGGATAGCGCTGCCTCCCCAGACTGAGAACCAGATAATGCCGAAAACTGAGGGCAGGATCCAGTTTACTACCATATATTCTCTTACTGTTCTTCCGTACGAAAGCATTGCAAGGAATATTCCGGTAACAGGAGCATAGCCGACCCAGAAAGCCCAGTCGAAGAGCGTCCATGAACGCGTAAGGGCTTCCCCTCCTATGTCGATCGGATCCAGACCCCACAGCCAGAAATTATGCATCCAGGAAGCAAGACCGGCTGTCCCTATCCTGAGTATGAAAAGAGTAGGGCCGGTTATAAGAAGTAGGGCCAAAAGTCCGTAATAGAACCAAGCATTGAGATTTCCGACTATTTTCAGCCCTTTATTCAGTCCAACGTAACTGGAAAATGTAAATGCAAAAATTATTACCGCGCCGATGCCTATAAACAAAGGAAGACTTTCTTGAATGCCATATACACCTTTAAGTCCCGTGATCACAAGTGTTATGCACATTGTAAGGCCGGTAGCCAAACCTATAGTCAGGGCAAGCATAGAAAGAGTATCTATAATAGCTGATGATAACGGCTTTGTTACGCGGTCGCCGAAGAGGGGCTGCAGTGTTGCTGTAACGGTGAGGCTTCCTTTTTTGTGGTAATAAATATAAGAAACCAGGAGTCCGCAGAGAGCGTAGATTGCATAAGGTACGAATGTCCAGTTATAAAAACTTCTTGCCATTGCGAAAACAGCAGCCTCTGATGTTTTTGCCGGTATCCCGAGCTTATCAAGCTCACCCCAGACGTTGCCATAGTAAATAAGCGGTTCGTTGACACCCCATGTGACTATACCGGTAGCTATCCCTCCGGTAAGCGTCATGGCGAACCATGTCGAAAAACTATACTTTGGCTTTGCATCCTTACCGCCGATCCTCATTTTGCCTATTTTTGAAAAAGTCACTACAGCTACGAGAACAAAGCTCGCCATTATTGCGATCTGGTAAAGCCATCCAAAGCTGTCAAGTGACCAGAAGAAGAACAAGTTGCTGGCCTTTGTGAGGGCCGCCTTGTCTACTATGCCAACTATTGCTGCAATTGCAACAACCAGAAACGCCGGGATAAAAACTTCCCAACGTATTCCTTTCTTGATATCAGGTGTATTTCGTTTTTGTTCGTCTTGCATTTCTGTTATCCTCCTTAATAAAGCGAATTTTTGGGATCTATACTATTTCTTATGATTTCTGGTCATCATTTACCCAAATCGATCACTGCTTGCACTATTTTTGCCGGAGTAAGCGGAAGATCGGTCAATGATGAGCCTAGTGCCCTGTTTACTGCATTTACTATCGCCGCAGATACCGGAACAGTGGAGATCTCTCCTATGCTCTTTGCTCCAAAGGGCCCGCCCGGTTCGCAATCTTCGATCAGAATGATCTCTGTTTCAGGCATGTCCGGAGCATTTATTAGGTGATATTTGTCAAAATTACGCACTTTGGGGATGCCATTACTGTCAAACAAGAGTTCTTCTGTCAGTGCCATCCCTATACCCATTTGAACCCCCCCATAAATCTGACCTTTTACAAAACTCTCGTTTATTGCCTGTCCTACATCGTGGACAGCTAGATATCTATCGACCTTGACTAGCCCGGTCAGCTTGTCTACGGTGACTTTAGCGAAATGAGCTCCAAATGATGCGGGGTTCATCTCAGGTCTGTGCTCATAGTGGGCCTCAATGGAGACTCTATTTTTTTCCATGATTTCTCTCACAGTATCTCCGATGTCCAGCCTGTTGCCTTCGCACGTAAGCTGTCCGTCATAGAAATTCACGGGCTTGTCCAAAAGTATTGAAGCCTGCTCACGAAGCATCTTCACAGCTTCTTCCGAAACCAGTCTGGCACACTCTCCGCATACGTATATGACCCTGCTGGCCTGGCATCCTGTGTCATATGAAGTGAATTGCGTGTCGGTTTCGGTCACAGTAATTTTTGAAATATCGATCCCGGTGACTTCTCCCACTATCTGGGCGAAAGCAGTGGTAGCACCGCTTCCGAGGTCTTGTATCGACGCACGGAGTATTGCAGACCCATCTTCAAGGATCCTGAGCGACATATTTGTGAAGTCATGGTATTTCGTCTTGTAATAGCCATTGCCGTGCGTACAACAGGCAAAGCCCGTGGCTGTTAGAAACCTGTTGCCCTTTGCTTCCAGGGTTTTGTTTTTTTCCCAGTCAAAAGCTTCCGCTCCCTTTTTCAGGCATTCGATAACTCTTGCCTTACCGATATTGGCTCCACCTGACGGGTCTTCTTCGAATTCTTTCATAAGATTTTTTAATCTGAACTCAACCGGGTCAAAACCAAGCCTCCTACAGAGAAGATCAGTGTGGATCTCAGTGATTGTGTGGATCTGTGGAGAACCGTATCCACGGCATGCCCCCGCGGGAGTTGTCGATGTTCTCACGGTTGACCCTTCAAAACTCAGCGCTGGGACCCGGTAAAGCCTTGAAGCCTTTTTAGCCATTGCCATCATTACTTTCTTCGATCCTGTCAGATAAGCACCTGCGTCAACGGTCATATCAAAGCGTCTGCCGAGTATCACTCCCTGACTATCTATCGCCGTCTCGACCCTGGCTTTGGTTGCAGCTCTTGTGCGTGTCGATATTATCGTCTCTTCCCTGTTGGTATTAATAAAGACAGGTCTTCCAAGTTTTTGTGCAGCCCATGCGCACAATACTTCAAAGACAACCTCCTGTTTTCCGCCGAAAGTGCCTCCCATGTTCACCTTAATCACCCTAATTTTTGATAAAGGTTTTCGCAGCACCTGCGCGACGGAATGTTGTACGCCAAATGTTAGCTGGCAAGGCGTTCTGACCTCGATCGCAGCTCCCGGGCGGGGTATCGCGAGCACCGCATGAGTTTCCATTGCCGCATGATGGATCTTAGGCGTGCTTATAGTGTCCGACTCTACATAAGCAGCGTTGGAAAAAGCGGAATCCACATCACCGTAATAAATGCTTCCGTCAAAGCTTTTCTGTCCGTCCTCGTGCAGTATTCCTGCCATTTCTGAGGCACTGTCAGGCTCAATAACAGCAGGTAAAATATCATATTCGACCTTGACAAGTTTCATGGCCTTTCTTGCTTTCTCTTCCGTATCTGCCATGACAAGGGCTATACGGTCTCCAACGTGTTTTGCGTGACCCGTAAGGACCGTTTCATCGGGGTAATCATTCTGTCCGGGAAACCACTCGCCGCTGTTATACTTTATCTTAGGAGCGTCAAGGAATGTAAGAATTTCAACTCCTTCGTTCTGAATAGCGTCAGTAACATCAATGGACCTCACTATCGCGTTTGCATGCGGGCTCAAAAGAAGGACCCCGAAAAGCACGTTGGGAAAGGGTTCATCCGCGAGATAGAGGAATCGTCCTCGCACCTTGTCCTTGGCGTCGCATTTCTGAATATTTTTACCAATGTATTTATAAGATGTCTTATCCATTTTTCTTCTCTCCGCCGCTCTCTGAACCCTTGCCCCTCTTTTCAAGCACTGTCAAAAGATCTTCAGCAAGTGCCTGAAAGGCAGATTTTTTATACGGAAGAGTGCTTCTTCCCGGAATCATCTCTTCAGCGAATTCACAAAGGGCTTTTTTAAAACCTTGCTCCCTCAAAGAGGGTGGGAGCGTTAGTGCTTTTTCCGCACCGAGACATCTTCTTGCCGCGTTTCCCAAAGTACCGATAAAAACTCTGCAATCACTGAAATTTCCACTTTCATATCTTGCAGAAAGGGCCATGTTCACACGGGCAATGCTGACTTCGCTTCTGCTTCCGATTTTTTTGAATGCTGAGACATATCCATTTTTGATGGGCAAGTTAAATTCTTTTATAATTTCACCGTCTGCCAGCCTGTTAGTATTGGGGCAAGAATCAAGTACTTCTTCTATCGATAGATACCTGCTGCCCAAAGGAGAGAAAACTGTCACAGAAGCATCAAGAGCCGCCAAGGCACATGGAGTGTCTGCAGCCGGCGAAGCATTGGCCAGATTGCCTCCTATCGTGGCCCTATTGCGTATTTGAGCCGAACCCATTGTGGCAGCCGCGTCTGCGAGCGCCGCTGCATATTGTTTTATCAGCTTGTTGGAATGGATAGATGTCATCGTCTCCATCGCCCCGATCCTGAGGGATCGCTCGTCAAGCTTTATGCCTCTAAGCTCTATGATTTTTGAAAAATCAAAAATCATCGCGCTTTCAGAGAGGTTTTTCCGATTTTTTACAAGCCAGTCCGTTCCTCCCGCAACGAAGTATTTTTCGAGGTTAGCACTTGCGGTCAGGAAACTCGATAATTCTTCCATGTTGTGCGGGATCAGTAGTTCCGTCATCTGTCGGGCCTCCTGATACGTTCAGCCGCGGTTTCGACCGCATCAACTATCTGTGTATAACCGGTACATCTGCATATATTCCCGGCAAGCGCCGTCCTGATCTCATCTCTGGAAGGAGATGGGTTTTTAAGCAGCAGCGCCTTCGCAGACATTATCATTCCAGGCGTGCAGAAACCGCACTGCACGGCATCACAATCTATAAACGACTGCTGGATCAGATCCAGTTCTCCATTCATTTCAAGTCCTTCAACGGTGACGATATCGTGGCCGTCCGCCTGAAAGGCCGGTACAACACACGAACAGACGGCTTCGCCATCCATTAGGATCGTGCAAGCACCGCACTCTCCCACTCCGCAGCCTTCTTTGACACTGACAAGTCCGAACTTATCTCTAAGCACATCTATAAGTCTGTCAGACGCATCAATGTCAGCTGTTCTGACCTTGCCATTTATATTTAGTTTTATTTTCAGGTCTATCACCCCAACAAATTATTATCTGCTCTTTTCTTTTCTCTCAGCAGAATTTCTTTTTCACCTATTAAAGTCTACTCCCACTGCATAAATGAACCGTCAAATTTTTTAGTCTATTTTCAATATAGAGAAATACCTCTCTTTTGACGTTTTATTGACGCTTTGGGCTAAATTCCTTAAAAATTAGATGAATATATTGATATAATTAAATACAGATGCGGTCAACAAAGGCAGGTAGAGCTATGACCCTTTTCTTTCATTTTTTGGGAAACCCCTATATTGAGCTCGACGGCAAAAAACTCTCTTTCCCTCTTAAAAAAGCAGAGTACATGGCAACTTATCTTGCGTTCAACGGCCCCGCAAGCAGAAATCAACTTAAAGTCCTGTTCTGGCCTGACATGCAAAGTGCTCAGTCATCCGCCAATCTTAGAAACGCACTCTATCTAATTCGAAACACAATACCCGAATATATAGAGACAGACAGAGATCAGATTGCCCTGAAAGAATTCTCGGATGATCTGGCCTCGCTCGAGAAATTATCTGATCCGGATGTGCCGATCCCAGAATACATATCGGAAGAACCATTGAGAAACTTCGGGTTGGAAGGATCTGAAGAGCTGGACGAATGGACGGAAATAGCAAGGCAGTCTTCAAAAAAAAGACTCACCTCCATTCTCAGAAAAAGGATCTCAATTTGTTATGAAAAAAAGTTGTACGAAGAACTGGGCAATTCTTTGGAGACTCTGCTCAGCATAGATCCTTACGATGAAGATTCCGTGCTTGAACTGATGGAAACATACTGTATCACAGGACAGCCGACTAAAGCTTTGATTTTTTATAAAGAGTATGCGTCAAAGATTGAAAGCAAACTGGGGATAGCACCCTCTGAAAGAAGCAGAGAATATTTCAGAAAAATTATAAGCAAATGGTCGGAGCGTGACGATTCCTCTGAAAAAGGGGAGAAATTCTGGCACAGAAAGAATGAACTTGCCCTACTAATAGGGGCCCTTACTGCTTCGGATGGACAAAGCACCGCTGTATATGTTCACGGCGAGGCCGGTATAGGCAAGACGGCGTTGATCAACAAGGCGCTATCGATACTCGATGAAGCTGGGCATTTAGTGCTTTATTCGAGATCTTGCCCAGTCGGAGAAGGATATCCCTATTCTTCTTGGAACAACATTATGATGCAGCTTGGCAAGACTCTAGAGATCGAAAATGATTACCCGGAGACCAATGTCCAGTCTGTACTTTCCGGAATTTTTCCAAGATTCCTGAACGGCAAGTGGCTCAATTACAACGTTGACGTTGCTCTGATGACCGAAAGAAATCCGATCGTAATAAGCGGAATGATAACCGATATTCTACGCCGCGTAGCTCAAAAAAAGAGAATAACTCTGGTATTCGAGGACATACATTGGTTCGATACTCAATCTGTACAGCTTCTTGCAGCCTTTATCAGCACAGTCGATCTTGACCTGAATATCATTTTGTCAGGAAGGCCGGAATCTTCAAGGATTACCTTGGCGATGCTGCGAAGTCTTAATCCTTCAGCAAAATGGAGAATAGTCCCCTTGAAGCTGGCCCCTTTGCGTGACGATGAGATGATCGACATCTGCAGACACTCCCTTTCTGAAGAACTGCTCCGACAGAAAGGCAGCGCTTATTTTATTCGTGAAAGTGAAGGCATCCCGCTTCTACTTTTTGAAATGCTGAGAGCGGCCTCGGAGAACCCCGATTCCGATTTCACAAACGGTTTGGGTGGCCTGATAATGACAAGGATAGGAGAGCTTTCCGAGCTTCAGCAAAATATTCTTTCGGCACTTTCTGTTTTTGCTGTGGGAGCAGATCCCGAACAGATCGCAGAGGCAACATCCTGCCAGCACAACGAAATACTGTCGGCAGGCGAGAAATTGCTCTCCAAGGGCCTGCTCAATGAAAGGCTCGAGGAAGGGCGGGTAATATGGGATTTTACACATGCAAAGGTTAGAGAGTGTATTTATGAATCTATATCTCTGTCGAAAAGGCAGGAATTACACCGAAAGATAGCCAGGGTGATCAACCAAAGGTACTCCCCCAAAAAATGGGATCCAGAGCTTAGCAGCATGCTATGCCATCATTATCTAAAATCCGGACAGCGTGCGATGGAGCTAAACCAATATCTGAGAGAACTTATCTTTGATATTACCCTCAACCATGACCTCTTCCCTGTCGTTTCTGACAAGGTGCTTTTATCTTGTTCGACTCCTTTCAGCAGCAGGGAAGGGACCGAACAGAAAATCAAACAAGCTATGGCATTACTTGATGAGATAAGGACCGGTAAGAATACAGACCGGGAGGAACTTAAGAGACTTGAGGCTTCTTGTTTCGAGCTTGCAGGAGGCTACCATATCAGCTGGGGTGAATATGATAAAGGTACTATTTTCATAAATGAGGCGATAAGCATTTCAAAAGAGTTCGGATTCACTGATACACACATACACTGCCTCAAGCATATCTGCTACATGTATCTTCAGACTGAGAATCCTGCCCGTCTGCTTTTGACTGCAAGGGAGCTGTTACGCCTCTCACTCCCAGAAAACTATCGTCACTACATGGCCACGGCCATAAGGCTCGTGGGGGTTTCCATGTTTTTTTCTGGCAAATATGAGCAAGCTGAAAAAGCATTCAGACATTCTATAAAGCTCTTCGAAAACCTTAAACTGACCGGCAAGTGCTATACGCTGAGTATTTTAATTGCAAAATGTTATCTGGGAGAGTTATCCCAAATCAAAGGAGACCACAAACAAGCCCTGGCACATTTTACATACGCTACTGACACTTGCGAAAACATTGGACTTTATTGGGGCCGAAGTTATTTTCATACTCATGCCGCCAGCCTTGCTCTGGACATGAAGGATACTTCTCTTCTATATCAGCACATAGACAAAGCGGTCTCTCTTTTCGAGAGCTGCAGGGGAGGACGCTGTGGGTCAATGTTATACAGCATCAAGGCTATTGCAGACGCTGAGAGGGGAGATACTGCAGCCTCTGAAAAATCCATTGAGCTGGCAGAGATTTTCCTTAAAGATGTTCCAAGAAAGCAATGGATTGCAACTCAATATTTGGCGAAGGCGTGGTTTTTATCAAAAGCATCAAAAAGCATGAAGAGCTCGCAGAAAAAAAATAAAAATGAATGGGGGCCGCCGGAAGAACTTGCACTGCGGTCAGCGGTCCTGTACAGCGAGTGCGGCCTTATGCAAAGGGCTGAGTGGATAAAAAAAAGGTTTAAATGTAAAGATCAGTAAGTGGTCACATACTCGAACCTATCCCTAAATTCTTCCGGAGAGAGATGTGCGGCCACGGCAAGCTGCACGAATTCCAGCCCGGGCTCGAAATCCTTCTTCTCTAACCTTATCATGTAC
>JAAZCN010000107.1 GCA_012513245.1 Synergistaceae bacterium
CCGTCATCCCCGTATGCACCTGATCAGAAGGACACTGTTTCTCGTTAGAGAAACTCTTAAGATAAACAACAGTGTCCGCACTATTTCGAGTGCGCTTCGAGATCGGGGATCCAGGTCTGCTCCGAACTTAGGCTACTACTAGGTTATTCAAGCTAAAACCCAAGCCGCTGGACCCCCGATACAAGCATTCGAGGGAGACGACGAGGAGGCAACGGATGGTTTAAGATCCTTAAGATTTAACTCTCCGCGGCAAGCCTCTCGCCGCAGCCTTACCCCATTGACTCCCAACCGATTTGCAACAGATTTGCCACCGACTCCCGCGGCAAGCCTCTCGCCGCAGCCTTACCCCCCTGACTCCCGCCAGATGTCTCTTCTGGCAGCCCTTAACCACTGACTCCCGCCGGAAGTTTCTCATGGAGGGATTCCCGGCATTAATAACTCATTTTTTCCCTGATAAATGTATTGGTTTTAAGATCTGCGAAAGCTTCACGTATTTCTTCTTGTGTGTTCATTACAATAGGACCTGCCCATGCTACCGGTTCATTTAGTGCTTTTGATTTTATGTATAAAACCTGTGTACCTTTTTCTGTGCTTTTAATATCAACATAATCTCCTTCTGTAAGTTTTACAGCCGTCTTTTCTTTTACGAGTTCGTCTCCTACGTATACATCGCCCAACAAAGTGAATAACATAACCGATGCGTCTTTGTCCATTTTTATTGTAAATTCTCTCTCTTTGTCCAAATGGATATCATAATAATCAAGAGGTAAAAATTGGCTCTTATAGCCTTCATGCCCTTCGTAGGAACCGGAAAGTAACCTTAATTTACCGCCATCTATTTCAATTTCTTTAATTTCATCTCTCTTGATACTGTGATAGCTTGGTTTACTCATTTTATCTTTTGCCGGAAGGTTCAACCATAACTGAACTCCTAGAAGACGGTCAGCAGCCGGTACCTGCTCTTCGTGCAGTATTCCTGAACCGGAATTCATCCATTGGACCTCACCATCGCTAATTGCATCTTCATTACCCAGACTGTCTTTATGTACCATTTTGCCCCTATATACATAGCTTATGGTTTCGATACCTCTGTGCGGATGAATTGGAAAGCCGGCTGTATAATCATCCGGATCAGTACTGTCAAAAGAATCCAACATTAAAATAGGATCGAATTCTTTCGTGGTTTCACGTCCTAAGACTCTAACAAGACTTACCCCTGCACCATCCTTTGTCCTAAAACCTCTTGCTTGTTCTTTAACTGTTCTTTTCATCTTAATACCCCCTATTTATTCTATTTAGAGTGCGATTCGAGACTGGGGGCCCAGTTGCTTTGAACCTAGGCTATTACAGAGTTATTAACCCCAAACAAAAGCCGCTGGACTCCCGTTAAACTCCGTCCGGGAGAGACGATAAGGGACAAAGAACTAGTCCTAACAACAGCTTGCCCATTGCTTGCCAATGCTTGCCCGCCCCATTCATCGACTCTCGCTCAGAGCCTCCTACCGTCCCGACAGGAATTAAGGCAGATTGGAGATGATAGCGACGCAACATGAAGTGCTTCAAGCTGAGGCGTATACCAATACGTTGAAAGCGAAGGAGCATGAATGTTGCTAAGCTAGGGCTTCAATCTGCCTTAATTCCCCCGCCCGGCAGTAACCCATTATAATTCCGTACATAAGGCATATCATCCCTCAGCATCACGTAAATTGCCAGGGTCAGTTTCCTTGCTACACCGCATATGGCATTGTAATGGTGTTTTCCTTCACCTATCTTTTTCTGATAAAAAGCGGAAAGAACAAGGGCGTCAAATGCGGCTACCAGTGCGGCAACCCAAATTGCTCTGCGCAGATAACTTGAACCGCCCTTTGAAATACCACTTTGTCTGTCGGAAGCCTCGTCTGACTCCTGAGCTGCCGGGGTGATCCCTGTAAAGGCGACTAGATTCTTCGGCTTGGCGAAACGTGATATATCCCCAATTTCACTAAGGATCACGGCACCCTGTATTTTGTCAACACCGGGGCAGGTTGTAATAATTGAATCTATGTCGTCCATCTGTTTGCTGATTTCAACTTCCAGTTCTTCTACCTGACGTTCAAGAAACTCTATCTTCTCAAAAAAATGGCGCAGGTGCATTGAAAATGCAGATGATGCATTTGTGTTGTTATTTGTTTCATCATCTATCTCTTCGACTTCAGGATCTCCAAAACGTCTTTTGTTAGCAGACTTCAGGATAGCGCACAGCACTCCCGTCGGGATCCTAAGCATATCTTCCGGTGTAACAGCTTTTGAAAGAAGTTCAGCTGAAGTTCTATCGAACATCTCGGGGAACAAATAGATTGATTCAAAGAAAAATTCCTCCATGAAACAGATTATTTCCTTTTTTAGGTCAGAGATGTAGTCCACCGTATCGGCACGGTGACGACATAACTGCCGTAATGCGAGAAGATCCCCGGTAGCATAGCAATCTCTAAAGTAATTCAGAAGCCGCTCTCCTCCCTTAGGCCTATTTGCAAAGTTCGGCGACTGTGTGATCTGCCTTTGAGCCTCGTCGATCAGAGAGTTTTCCTGCTTGAGCTTTGCAATATCAATACCGCAAAAGAACATAACAACACCCCCATAAAGAAAGATTAATTACAAACAAAAGCCGCTGGGCCCCCCCCTCTCGAAACGCACTCGAAATGCTTCGAGTACTAATGTTAGTTTAAAATGTTTCCCCTAAAGGGGAACAGTACTCTCGCGATAAGCAGCGTCCGTGGGAGACGATGAGGGCCATGGCAAACCTAAACTTCCCGCATCTCAAGGATTTAAAGTCCACGCCCCTCTCCGTCTTCCCCGAGTGCTTGTATCGGGGATCCAGCGGCTTTGAACCTGGTCTATAACTGGCTTTTCAGTACTTAATCAATAGCCACTCGTGTGACTCCGCTTCGAACCTTGCC
>JAAZCN010000108.1 GCA_012513245.1 Synergistaceae bacterium
ATCTTAAGGGCCTGCAGGGAACAGCTCGATTCATGCAGATGCAGGGACGGATGTCCTTCATGCATAGGCGCGGGAAGTAAAGGAATAAAAGCAAAATATCTGACAAAGGATCTGATCGATGATCTGCTCAACTCTTAAAACAAAACACGCAAGATTTCACCTTATTAAAACAGAAAACAATAAAATAAATTTCTTGATAAATAATTCTTCAATTCTTCCTTTTCTCTGTTATCATTTATGCTTGAAAAAGGGAAGTGATACATTTGGATAAGCGATCAACCAAAGAGAAGATGATCAGGGCTGTAGATGACCGCCTGAAAATAATGAAATATAAAGTTATTTCGATTACAGGAGGCGGAGGCAAAACCTCTCTGATGTTTGACTTGGGAAGATATTCTGCAGAAAATGTTTTTACGCTGCTCACAACGACCACAAAGATTTTTCCTCCCCAAAACGATGAATGTCCTTTTAAGATAATTGCCGGTCCCAATGACCTCATCAAAGAATTAAAAGAGGTTGGTCACCTGCCCTCCATAGTGACCGCAACAAAAGAGAGGACCGGAGAAAAACTCTCCGGCTATACCCCTGAGGACATAAATGAGATAGTCTCAAAAAGCCCTGTTGGAAGAACTATTGTTGAAGCAGACGGGTCAAGAGGTCTTTCGTTGAAGGCCTATGAAGAGTGGGAACCTCCTGTGCCTGCAATTACTGATTGTCATTTTATTATGATGGGCGCTGACATTTTCACAGAACCTCTCTCACCTGCAAATGTCTTCCGATTTGACATTCTCAAGAGTAAATTTTCCATGCAGACAGGGGAATACATTTCGTTCGCCAATTGTGCTGCCACGCTTTCAAACAGGGACGAGTACCTGAAAAACTCTCCTGAGAGTGCATTAAGGATCCTTTTTATCAATAAATGCGATCTGTTGACCGAGACCATGCTGGCTGAGATTTCAGAAAAACTCCCCCCTATGTTAAAAGGTTATGATCATCTGATCATGGGATCGATAAAAATGGACAAAATTTTCGAGATCAGGGACCTGATAAGATGAATGCGATCCTTCTGGCTGCGGGCCTCTCAAAAAGGATGGGAGTACAGAAGCTTTTGCTGCCTTTCGGAGAGAGCACAGTAATTGAGACTGTTATTAAAAATATGTATGGAGGTGGTTTCTCACCAATAATCGCAGTATTCTCCCGGGAGGTAAGTGATGCGGTGCCGGAAAGACCCGAATGGCTTCGCGTCGGCATAAATAAAGCCCCTGAAAGAGGACAGTCAAGCTCTCTGGCTATTGCTCTGGAGATGCTGCCGGATGGTGAGGATTTCTGCATAATGCTGGGTGACCTGCCTTTTGTAGGAAAAGAAGAGATGAAAAAGCTGCTTGAATGTTTTTCTTCTCTTCCTGCTGACAAAACTGTTCTCACTCCATGCAGAAACGGAATATTTGGGCACCCTATGTTTTACCGTGCGATATGGAAAAAAAGATTCAAACTTGCACAGGGAGATACCGGGGGAAGAAACATTCTGATGGATCATAAAGACGAAATAGTCACCGCAGAATCGCCTGACTGTCATTTTCGCGACATTGACACCCCGGACGATTACAAAAATCTAGTAAAGTAAAGAAACACTGATTCGTCTAGGGATGGATTTTTGACGAAAATCAGCATATAATATCCCTGAAAGTTTTTGCAACCGATTGCAGAGATCTCTCTCTGCAAAATTTCGTGGAGGTGTATCATGGCAAAAAAACAGTTAGTTTACGGTATCGACGATCGTCCGCCGACACCAATACTTATTCTTGCCGGCGCTCAGCATGTCCTGACACTGTTTGGAGCAACGACCCTTGTACCTCTGGTTTTCGGACCGGCGATGGGTATGACGACCCAGCAGATCGGCGCTTTTATAGGATGTGTTTATTTTTCAATGGGCATTGCGACTTTGATCCAGACCCACCCAAAACTTGGATCCGGACTCCCGATAGTTCAAGGTTCGAGTTTTAGCTTCATCCCCTCTATAATGACGATCATTGGAGCATACAAATCCATGGGCCCTGATGTCGTAATGCAGTACGTTGGAGGATCCCTCCTCATAGGAGGTCTTGTGCTCTCCCTCCTCGGTTACAGCAAACTCATTGGCCACGTCAGAAAATTTATCACCCCCGTGGTCATCGGCCCGACCATCATGGCGATAGGATTCACACTTGCACCTGTCGCAATACAGTTTAATGCAGCAAATTACTGGCCGATATCTCTTCTTGTTGTTGCTCTCGTTTTCTTTTTCAGCCTCTGCAGCAAAAACAAATACTGTAATATTTTCGCTGTCCTCGGATCTATCACTGTTGCATACTTAATTTGTCTTTCCCTTTCTGTCACAGGGATATTCCAGGAAGGACACGCAGCCTATATCAACTTAAGCAACGTAGCGGCGGCACCCTGGATCCGTTACAAGCTCTTCATGCCATGGGGAGTCCCCAAGTTCTCAGGCCTTGCACTGGGGGCGATCTCAGCAGGATTTTTCTGTGTAATGATCGAATCAATTGGCGACTACCACAACTGTTCATACGCTGCGGGGATAGATGACCCCACTCCGGACCAGATAAGCAGAGGTCTTGGAGCAGAAGGTGTAGGATGTGCTCTCTCAGGAATTCTCGGCTCGGTAGGTACCACCTCCTACACTGAAAACATCGGCCTGATAGCCCTTACAGGTGTAGCGAGCAGGCACGTGGTAAGGGCCGGAGCAGTTATACTTATCCTTCTTTCGCTTGTTGGAAAACTGGGAGCATTGGTTGCTACCATGCCCTCCCCTGTTATCGGCGGAGCATACATTACCCTCTTCGGGACCATCGGAGCCCTAGGTATCCAGAACCTCATGAGAGCCGACATGGGAAGTCAGAGAAATGTCCTTATCGTAGGTTTCTCCTTCCTTATGGCACTGGGACTTCCCGGCTGGGTCGAGCCAAACCAGGCAATTTTTACAGGAGCCCTTGGAAACACTTTCGGAGGTATGATCTGGGCAATAATGAAAACCCCTATGGCTGTGGCGGGTATCCTTGCTGCTCTCTGCGACAACTTGATCCCGGGTACTGACGAAGAGCGTGGAATAAAGAATTAATCCGTAAAAACACATAACATCAAGTGATCATTGCGGGATCTCTTATTAAAGAGATCCCGCTTTTTAATATCCGATGTTTTATTTGTCAGGTGTTTAACCTATAATTGGTCATTAGTGCGGACACTAATGTTGTCTTAAGAGTTTCCATAACAAAAAACAGTGTCCTTCTGACCAGAAACATACGGAGATGCGGATAGGGAGCAGGTCAAAAAACGGACCTGGATCCCCGCTCAAAGGCATGCGGGGATGACGGAATTTTAAAAGATTTGATCATAGTCTCACAACTGCTCGCAACCGCTCAGCCATTGCTTAGCTAAATTTTCAGATTCTAACAACTGTTTGACCACTGTTTGACAATTGTTTGACCATAGTTTGACTGCCTTTACAATTACTCAGCTGTCTCATAGATCTTTATAGTTAAATTTATTTTGGAAGGTGCTGCAACAGATAATGGATGACTCTTATAAAAAGAAAAAACTGATCGTTTTTGCGATCGCTGCTATCATTCTTATGGTCTATTTCGTTCCCCTGGGATGGCACGGATTACTTGAACCGGACGAAGGAAGATACTCCGAGATCCCCAGGGAGATGGTTGAAACGGGTGATTTCGTTACACCCCGGCTTAATTACGTCAAATATTTCGAAAAACCCGTGCTCCTCTATTGGATGAATGCAGCCAGTTTTATGGCTTTTGGCGAGAATGAATTTGCAGCACGCTTTCCGACAGCTCTCAGCGGGGTACTTGGGGTCCTCATAACAGCTCTTCTCTGTGCTTCGATATTTGGCAAAAGGGCCGGTGCCATTGCAGGGGCTGTGACGTCTCTTTCCCTTTTGTATTTTGCTATTGGAACTATCACGCTTACTGATATGCCGCTCTCGCTTTTCATAACAGCCGCTCTTGCGGCCTTTTATATCGGGCACATCAAAAACGACAGAAGGTGGTTCCTTGCCTTCTACGCCTCTGTAGCTCTGGGTCTGCTCACCAAAGGACTCGTTGCCATTGTCCTGCCGGGCGGGATAATTTTCTGGTATATCATTTTCACAAAAAAATGGCGTCTTATACTGGATGCCCTTTACCTGCCGGGGATCGCGCTGTTTTTTGTCATAGCAGTTCCCTGGTTCTACATGGTCTCTCGCGAAAATCCTGATTTTTTATATTTCTTCTTTGTCCGGGAACATTTTCTGCGCTACACCACAAAAATACACAGCCGGTATGAGCCCTTTTGGTTTTTTATTCCGATGATACCTGTCGGTCTTATGCCCTGGACAGGTTTTTTCTTCTCCCTTTTCAGCAAAGAGAGCGTTCTGAGGTCTCCTTCAGACAAAGATATGAAGGATGCAAATATTTTTCTGCTCTCATGGTTTACAGTTATTTTTGTCTTCTTCTCGATCTCAAGTTCAAAACTTATCCCCTATATCGTTCCCTGCTTCCCACCTCTTGCTATACTGATAGCGTCTGATATAGACAGAATGATAGAACGCGGTAAATGGCACGGAAAAGCTCTGATTTTTTCCATAGTTTCCGGTGGTCTCTTTTCCGCCGCTTTGATCGTATATACGTTTGTCGGAGGCAAAGTCGATCCGGGCGAAGCTCTTCCGTTCGCGCTTGCAATTTCTGCCGGTTTGCTTGCAGGACCTCTTCTGGCCCTCTTTATAACAAGGAAAGGTGGCAGGGCCGCATACGAAAAGGCTGTAATAGCCATCTCTATTTCCGCCGTGGTCTACATAGCAGCTCACTACGGTGTATATGACATAATGGGAAAGACTCGTTCCACCAAAGACATTTCCGAGGTGATAATGAAAGAAAAGCTCCCGGATGAAACTATCGCTGTTTACGGGGAGATACTTCAGGGCATTCCCTTTTATACGAAGCAGCGTGTAATGCTGATAGACAGTATGGGGGAGCTTGAGTTTGGAGCAGGAAAACCTGAAGGAGAAGGCTGGTTCCCCACCAACAAAGAATTCTTCCCTGAATGGATGTCAAAAGAGAAAAAGTTTGTCCTTGTAATAGAAAAAGAAAGGATCAGATCCCTTTTTAAAGACGGAAATACCTATGAAACAAAAAAGGTAGAACATGATGACTATCTTATTCTTTTCAACAGGAGGCTCAAAGAAGATGAGAAATGATTTTCTCCCTTTTGCGAAACCATCGATAGCAGAAGATGCAATAAATGATGTAGTGGAGTCAATACGTTCCGGCTGGCTGGCAATGGGTCCCAAAACGATCCGTTTTGAAGAGAATTTTTCAAAATATACCGGGGCTTCCTGGTCACTATCGTTAAATTCTGCCACAGCTGGGCTTCACACGGCTCTGCTTGCCCTTGGCATAGGACCGGGCGACGAGGTAATAACCACTCCTATGACGTTCGCGGCCACAGTAAACGCGATAATGTTTGTTGGAGCAAAGCCTGTCCTGGCAGATATTGACAGGAATACACTGAATATTGTCCCTGAAAAAATAGAACAGGCTGTAACAAAAAATACAAAAGCAGTCATACCTGTCCACTTCGCCGGGATGCCCGGTGACATGGACAAAATAGAAGCAATTGCTGACAAATATGACCTGGCCGTGATCGAAGATGCCGCACATGCCCTTGGGGCATCCTACAAAGGCAGAATGATCGGTGCAGACAGGGGGAAACGCAGGGTATCGGTGTTCAGCTTCCATCCCACGAAAAACATAACCACAGGTGAGGGCGGCATGTTATGCACCGGAGATGAGGGCATCGCTGAAAAAATAGCTGTTCTGAGACAGAACGGAATGTCCAAGGGAGCCTGGAACAGATATGCAGCAAAGGGAAGTGCTAACTACGACATATTTTTCCCCGGCCTGAAATATACAATGATGGACATCCAGGCAGCAATAGGAGATTCACAGCTAAAACAACTTGAGTCATTCAATTCAAGAAGAAAAGAGATAGTCTCTTTCTACATGAAAGAACTCTCTAAAGTCGACGCACTGATACTTCCCAAGCCTGCTCCATGGGAGCACGAACACAGCTGGCATATCTTCACACCTTTAATAGACATCGACAGGCTGGGGATGACAAGGGACGATTTCATGGCCGCGATGAAGAAGAGGAACATAGGAACAGCCCTCCATTATCAGGCCATACACCTTTTCACCTGCTATAAGGAGGCCACCGGGCTTGACAGAGGGAGCCTGCCTGAGGCGGAATACGTCTCTGACAGGATAGTTTCTCTGCCGCTCTTCCCTGCAATGACAGACAACGATGCGCGTGATGTTGTCGAAGCCATTTTCGAAGTCTGTGGAAAGAAGATCTGATCTATGAAACCTGAGATATCAATAGTCATCCCTGCCTATAACGAAGAAGAATCGCTCCATCCCCTCTTTAAAAGCCTATACCCCGTAATGACCGGCATGAACAGGCCTTTTGAAATTATTTTCATAAATGACGGGAGCAAGGATTCGACGCTTGGAATACTCTACGATCTCTACCTTTCGTATCCTGAAGTCAGGGTCATCGATCTCAACGGGAACTTCGGCCAGCACATGGCAATAATGGCAGGGTTTGAACATGTCAGAGGAGATATCGTTATCACCCTCGACGCAGACCTGCAGAATCCGCCTGAAGAGATACCCAATATAGTGGCTAAAATGGACGAGGGACATGACCTGGTCGGAACGTACAGGAAGGGAAGACAGGATCCCCTGTTTCGAAAAGTTGCATCCAAAATGGTCAACAAGATCACCAACAGGATCGCCAGACTGAATATCCAAGACTACGGCTGCATGCTCCGGGGATACAGCAAGAGAATAGTTGATATAATAAATATCAGCAGAGAATCGACCACCTTTATACCAGCTCTTGGACAGAAATTCGCTGCCAATCCAATAGAGATACCGGTGGCACACAGAGAGAGGGAAATGGGCACATCAAAATACGGCATTTTTCAGCTTATAAGGCTTAATTTTGACTTAATGACAAGCTTCTCTATTGTCCCCCTACAGTTCGTTACTATGACAGGAATGTTGATATCCCTCCTCTCCTCTCTGCTGGTCCTTTACATGCTCCTGAGACGTCTTTTCATCGGACCTGAGGCCGAAGGACTATTCACACTTATGGCGATACAATTCATGCTTACCGGGATCACGCTCTTCAGCCTTGGAATAACAGGCGAATATATCGGCAGGATATACAAAGAGGTAAGCCGAAGACCCAGATATTCAGTTAGGAAGATATTTGAACATGAAAACGGAGAATAATAACAGACCGCGTATTGCAGTCTTCGCTTACAGCGAAGTCGGAAGCACCTGCCTTGAGGACCTGATAAGAGACGGTGCGAATGTAGTTGTCGTTTACACGCATGAGGACGATCCCGGTGAAGAGATATGGTTTCGCTCGGTGAAGGATACAGCTGTCAATAATTCGATAGAGGTCCGCACACCTACAAAGATAGACAGAGAAGAGACCGATCATCTGAGACAGCTAGGCCCAGACCTGATCTTCTCTTTCTATTACAGGGCAATGATCCCCAAAGAGGTGCTGGATATCCCTAAACTTGGGGCATACAATATCCACGGCGCCCTCCTCCCTAAATACAGGGGACGGGCATGCGTAAACTGGGCAATAATAAACGGAGAAAAGGAAACAGGAGCTACGCTCCACGTGATGACGGAATTCGCCGACAGGGGAGACATAATAGAACAAAAGTCTGTCCCCATAAACTTTGAAGACACCGCACACGATGTATTTCTCAAGGTGACAGAGGCATCACGGGAAATACTGAGCTCATCACTGCCCTCGCTTGAACAGGGAGCTGCAAAGAGGTATCCGCAGGATGAGTCAAAAGCGACAAAATACGGACGGCGAAGACCTGAAGACGGTGAAATTGACTGGAACAGACCGGCTGATGAAATATATAACTTCGTGAGAGCTCTGACACACCCTTTCCCGGGAGCATTTACACACTGGGAAAACAGAAAGGTCTTCATCTGGAAAGCTCTCCCCGAAGAAGGCACGTATGGACCGGGCAAAATCAGATCAGAATCGCCAATGCTTGTCGGTACGGGCAGCGGATTGCTGAGGGTTTTGAGTATCCAGACTGAAGGCGAACCTGAAAGGGATGTTTAGAATTATGAAGAAAATACTTATCACCGGTGTAAACGGCTTTATAGGAACTCACCTGATGGAGGCCCTTTGCTCCGACATCAGATGGGAAATTCAAGGCTTTGACCTAAGGTCTGACAACCTTGGTCCTTTCAACAACTGTCCAAATTTCAAATTCACCTCAGGAGACATATTCAAAGACGGAAAATGGCTCGAAGAGCAGGTCGAATCATCAGATATTGTCTTGCCGCTGGCCGGCATTGCAAAACCTGCTTACTATCTGCAGAAACCGATCTGGACATTCGAGCTCGATTTCGAGCAGAACCTCAAAATGGTGAGACTCTGTACAAAATATAAAAAAAGGATAATCTTCCCGTCAACATCGGAAGTTTACGGCATGAGCGGCGATGACAGCCTGAAAGAGGATGAAAGCCAACTCATAACAGGGCCGATAAACAAAATGAGATGGATATACAGCTGCAGCAAGCAGATGATGGACAGGCTGATATTCGCATACGGTCAGGAGGAAGGACTCAGTTTCACCCTCTTCCGCCCCTTCAACTGGGTCGGCCCCAGGCTGGACACGTTTAAGGATGCCGGTGAAAACAAAGCCCGTTCCGTCACACAGATGATCTATAACGTCCTCAACAGCGGAAAGATCTCCCTTGTAAACGGCGGGGAACAGAGAAGAAGCTTCACCTGGGTTGGCGACGGGATCGAAGGACTTACCGCTATCATAGAGAACAAAGAAAACAGGGCTGAAGGACAGATATTCAACATCGGTAACCCCAACAACAATTACTCCATAAAGGAGCTTGCCGAGATGCTTATCGAGGAGATGAAAAAGTTCCCGGTCTACCGTGAAAAAGCAGAGAAAGCAGAGCTGGAGATCATATCTGCCGATACCTACTACGGGAAAACATACGACGACATGCAGAACCGTCTGCCTTCAGTGGAAAAAATAGAGACCCTCCTTGGCTGGAGACCAAGGACCGGCATGAGTGAACTGCTGAACAGAACAATAAGCTGGTACGCATCCAGGGAAAACTGAATTGAAAAAACTTGCTATCAAGGTCGATATAGATACATTACGGGGATACCGGGAAGGTGTCCCGCATATGCTTGACCTTTTTGAAAAACATGGGATCAGGGCATCTATATTTTTTTCATTCGGGCCTGATAATTCAGGCAAAGCAATAAGAAGGATATTCAGAAAAGGCTTTATCTCAAAAATGATGAGGACAAAAGCTCCTTCCACCTACGGGCTCAAAACCCTTATGTACGGTACACTTCTCCCGGCGCCGATGATAGTCCCGTCTGCACCTGATATCTTTGCACGTGCCTCTGATGAAGGACATGACTGCGGTGTGCACGCATGGGATCACGTCTATGTCCAGGATGAGCTTGCCAACATCAGCAAAAGCGAATTTCTCTCGCTCTTTGAGAGATCCGCTGAGATGTTTGAAAGGCTCTCAGGCAAAAAACCCCTTTCCTGTGCAGCTCCGGGATGGCAGATATCCCCCGTGAGTCTTGAGGTCCAGGAGGAAGCGGGACTTAAATACTGCAGCGACACAAGGGGACGCTCCCCCTTTATCCCTCTTTTCAAAGGAAGATCATACCTACCACTACAGATCCCTACCACACTTCCGACGATGGACGAGATACTTGGCCTTCCCGGAATAGATGATGATTCTATAGGGGATGTATGGCTCAAAGGGATGGATAATGAATGGAATGTACTCACTGTGCATGCTGAGATGGAAGGACTCTCAAAGATAGGCGTCTTTGAGAAATTTATTGTCAAAGCAAAGGAAAACGGGGCAGTATTCTATACACTTGCTGACTACGCAAGAGATTCAGCTCCCGGGGAATGCAACATCAAAATTGGTACCATTACCGGACGGGCAGGCACTCTCGCATTACAGGAGGATGAATAAAAATGGACAGGATAAGCCTTTTGCTCCTTATAGCCTCGGCAATAACAAACGCACTTGGAAGCACTGTTATGAAACATGCTTACGGAGGCGACTCGTCAATAGTCTCTTCCGGCATGATATCAGGCATACTTAAAATACTGCTTAACCCCTGGATAATCGTCGGACTCGGCATGTTCGGGATCTCGTTCTTTTTTATGGCAGCCGCCCTTTCAAGAACAGACCTGACGCTTGCATACCCTATGATGTCCGGCCTTGTCTACCTTATCCTTCTCTTCGTAGGTTTCTTCATCTTCAAGGAAAAGATAACGATGATGAGGATAATGGGCATAGGGGCGATCCTTCTTGGGATCACGATGCTGACAATGAAAAGCTGAGGGGGATCTTTAGACATGAGGATTTGTTTTGTAGGGACCGGCTATGTGGGACTCGTCACAGGAACCTGCTTTGCAGAAAAAGGCAACAATGTCTGCTGCGTGGATATCGATAAGAAAAGGATCGAAGGTCTGAATCAGGGCATTATACCAATATACGAACCGGGACTTGAAGAACTGGTCAAAAAAAACAGGGAGGCCGGGAGGCTCTCCTTTTCTACTGAGATCAAAGAGGGTCTTGAAAACGCCCAGCTTTGCTTCATAGCTGTAGGGACACCTCCCTCAAGCGATGGAAGCGCTGACCTTGCACAGGTACTCAACGCGCTGGACAGCATTGGCTCATGCATAGACCATTCATGCTTCATAGTAGTCAAATCCACTGTCCCGGTAGGAACGGGGACTCTGCTCTGGAAGCGCATAAGGGCTCACATGCACGAGAGAGGGCTTGAGAAGATCAACCTGGAAGTCCTTTCAAACCCTGAATTTCTTAAAGAGGGAATGGCGATCGAAGACTGCCTCAACCCTGACAGGGTAGTAGTAGGTGCAGTCTCGGACGAAGCGCGTTCAATAATGAGCGAACTCTATGCCCCCTTTGTTTCTCAAGATAGGCTCTTCTTCATGGACCCCTCCTCGGCAGAGATCACAAAGTATGCGGCAAACGCGATGCTGGCCTCAAGGATAAGTTTTATGAACGAGATCGCACAGCTGTGCGATAAAGTGGGCGCAGATGTCCTTTCTGTCAAGGAAGGCATCGCCTCTGACAGACGCATAGGAAGCTTTTTCCTTAACGCCGGCTGCGGTTACGGGGGGTCATGTTTCCCAAAAGACGTTCAGGCCCTTTGTCATATCGGAGAGGGACAGGGACTTGACATGACTATGGCATCCGCAATAGACAAAGTAAACCGCAAACAGAAAGAACTGCTCCAGATCATGGTAAGGGAAAAATTCGGCAACAGCATGGAAGACCTCACTATCGCAGTCATGGGACTGGCTTTCAAGCCTCATACCGACGACATGAGGGAGGCCCCCTCTATATCCCTTATAAGAGGACTTCTTGACTGCGGTGCCTCGGTAAAGGCTTATGACCCTATTGCGATGGACCAGGCCAGGCTTATACTTCCAAAGGATGTCAGGTATGCTGAAAGTATAGAAGGGCTCCTAAAAGGAGCTGATGCTGCCGTTCTGGTGACAGAGTGGCCGGACTTCAGATGTCTTGACTGGAAAAAGCTGGGACCTCTGATGAAAAGCATGATCGTTTTTGACGGCAGGAACATTTATGACCCGACAGAGATGAAAAAACTGGGTTTCGAATATTACTGCATCGGCAGAAACTGCAGACCGCAGAGGTAACCTGTCCCAAGGGAGCGACATTAGGATAAATATGCGGTCAAAGCAAGCGATCATAGAATAATAATTTACGAAAGGGAGTTGATAAATATGACATACCGTTCAAAAGAACTGGGGTTGTTTTCGGGAAAAGGTTCTTCTTCCAGAAGGGCTATTTATAAGGGCTGCGGTTATGACGACGGAGACCTCAGCAAGCCTCTGATAGGAATAGTAAATACTGCTAATGACGCAGGACTCGGACATGTGCATCTCGACAGGCTCGCAAACCGTGTCAGGTCGGGGATACTGCAGGCCGGAGGAACCCCCTTCGAATTCGGAACTATCGCTACTTGCGGTGCAGTACCTATCGGTATGCCCCATTTCAGATACGAGCTCGTAATAAGAGATGTAATTGCATCTTCAGTTGAAATAATGACAGGAGTTCAGCTCCTGGACGGACTTGTGCTTCTAGCATCATGTGACAGCATAATACCGGGCGTGCTCATCGGAGGCATCAGGGCTGACGTGCCATGCATAATGCTGACAGGCGGTCCGCAGGAAGTTTTCAAAAGTGAAGGGCGCAGCATAGTCATGAGCGAACTTGATCAACTCGTCTTCGGAGCTGACTACGCTAACGATGAAGCACGCGAAAAGATCCGTTACCTGGAGGACCACGTATGCCCCGGGCCCGGCGCATGTTCCCTCATGGGAACTGCGAACACGATGCAGATACTCGCGGAAGGCCTCGGCATGGCCCTTACCGGTTCTTCAACAGTCCCCGCAATGTCCGCTGAAAAGGAACGATACGCCACCCAGACCGGAAGGCGCATCGTCGAACTTGTAAAAAACAACATCAAACCCAAAGACATACTTACAAGGGAAGCGCTTCTCAACGGAGTGATCCTGACCATGGCGATCGCAGGCTCGACAAATGCAGTGCTGCATCTCCTCAGTATAGCCAGGGAAGTCGGAGTCGAACTTACAATGGATGATTTTGACAGACTTTCAGAGACTATCCCTGTCATCAGCCGTGTGATCCCTACAGGAAAAGCGACAGTCATCGACCTCCACAACGCGGGCGGAGTCCCGGCTGTAATGGGCGAGATGCGCGATTACCTAAATAGAGAGGTTATGACAGTTTCAGGACATACAGTCGGAGAGATATGTGAACTGAGAAGGTCATCCGACCACTCCACACTTACAACAGTTCAAGATCCTGTTTTCGCAAACGGAGGAATAGCCGTCATCAAAGGCAACCTCTCTCCAAACGGAGCAATATGCAGAACCACCACGATCTCTCAGGAGATCAGGGTCTTCGAAGGACCGGCAAGAGTCTTCCACTCGGATGAGGACGCTCATTCCGCGGTCGTATCAGGCAGGATCAAAAAGGGAGACGTAGTAGTGATAAGGTATGAGGGCCCAAGGGGCGCTCCCGGCATGAGAGAGATGATGATGACCACAGACGCCCTTGTTGGCATTGGAATGGGTCAGGATGTTTTCGTCCTCACAGACGGACGTTTCTCAGGATTCACAGAGGGTGCAGCGGTAGGCCACATTTCGCCTGAAGCCGCTATAGGAGGGATAATTGCGGTCGTTGAAGAGGGAGATTCGATAAGTATAGATATCCCCGGGCGCAGCATAAACCTTCTCCTGCCGGATGAGACCATCAGGACCAGACTCTCAAACTGGAAACAGCCGCTGAAAAAATCGCGGGGAATACTTGGCATATACGCCAAGACAGCATTACAGGCGCATCTGGGTGCAATGATAGACGACATCGTTGAATCAGAAGACCAGGTGTCTGAGTAATTGACCCGTGACCTTTTTGTTAAAAATATCCGCAAATTGATCGTTTTACAACATTGCAAAAGTGAACTAAAATTATCAAATTGAAGCGAACTTTCTGGGAGGATTTGATATCATGCAGCTTTTCATAGAACAGCTTTCGAATGGACTCGCTGCCGGATCTATGTATGCTCTTATTACCCTAGGGCTGACTCTCATATATGGAGTAATGAAAATACTTCATGTTGCCCATGCTTCTGTCTATACAGCCGGCGCCTATATGGGGCTTTACATATACTCCTTAACAGGTAGCATTCTTCTGGCATTTCTCATATCAATGATATTTTGCGCCATTGTCGGGGTATTGATCGAACGGCTGATCTACTACCCGCTTTTAAAATATCCACCATACGTCCCTCTTATCAGCAGCATTGCTCTGCTCATAGCTATTCAAGAATTATGCAGGCTGGTGGCGGGCCCTGAAGTACGCACATTCTCTGCAGAACTGCCCTTTCCCTCTCTATCAATATGGGGAGTTGCCATATCATCCACACTGGTAGCCGTATACTGTATTTCTTTTGCAGTTCTGGTTCTCCTGTGGCTGCTTATGACAAAGACAGAACTGGGGCTTGCGATGAGAGCGGTGTCACAGGACATGGAAACAGCCTCTTCGTTTGGTGTAAATACACAGATGACAGTAGCCCTCACATTTGTTATCGGATCAGCTATTGCTGCAGTGGCAGGTATCCTTGTCGGGATCTACTATAACCAGGTTTATCCAATGATGGGAGAGGTCCCCGCCTATAAAACTCTTGCCCTTATAGTTGTCGGAGGTATGGGGTCCGCTCCGGGAGCAGTACTTGCCGCAATGTTGCTGGGACTTGCTGAAACATTCCTTATCGGTTACGCAAATATTCCTATGCCCAGAGATGCGCTTGCTTTTATCGCCATGATAATAATACTCATGTGGCGTCCCACCGGACTTATGGGAAAGAGATAGGGGGCGATATCATGAGCATCTACATGATAAATGTCGCAACACAGATAATAATCCAAGCCATTGCAGCCTGCGGCCTTAATGTCATCGTAGGTCACGCAGGTCAGATATCGTTGGGACATGCAGCATTTGTAGGGATCGGAGCTTATTCGAACGCTATGCTAACTACTGCGGGCGGACTGACATTCTGGCAGGCCCTTCCCGTGTCACTTCTGATCGTTGGACTGATAGGGCTCCTCTGCGGCCTTCCAAGCCTCCGTGTAAAAGGAGACTTTCTCGCCATAACAACTATTGGTATCAACTTCATTGTAGTTGCAATTTTCCAGTATACCCCCGCATTGGGGGGAGCTCTTGGCATAGGAGGGATCCCTGGTGTAGGATTACTGGGAATCAACCTTAAGGCGAGAGCCTTCTTTTGGCTGTGTGTCTTCTTCCTCTTGGTCACGCTAGGAATATGCTGGTTATTTACAAAATCATGGATGGGACTTTCCTGTTTCGCAATAAGAGAAGAAGAGACTGCCGCTTCAAGCACGGGAGTATCTCCTGTAAGGGCAAAACTTTCTGCCTTTATGCTGGGAACGATGATGGCGGGACTTTCTGGCATCTTATATGCCCACTACATGAAATTTATCACTGCTGACTCATTTAGCTTCATATTTTCAGTCACATTGCTTTCTATAGCTGTGGTCGGTGGTCTGGGAACGTTCTGGGGCCCTGTTATCGGGGCTATAGTACTGGGCATCCTACCTGAGATATTCAGGCCTCTGGTCAATTACAGGATGTTCCTTTACGCGTCTCTTCTGCTCATGATGATAAGATTCCGCCCGGGCGGCCTTTTGGGTGGATCTGACCTTATGTCAATAAAAAGCCTCAGAAAAAGAAAAGTAATACCTCGTAAAGGAGGGGATAAAAATTGACCGATAAGATCCTCTCTGTCAAAAACCTGTCTATAAACTTTGGAGGGCTAAAGGCACTCGATGATGTCAGTTTTGATATCGGCCGCCAGGAGATCCTTGGATTACTTGGCCCTAACGGAGCGGGTAAAACCACCTGTTTCAACATGATCTCAGGAGTTTACGAACCGACATCAGGAGAGATATACCTTAACGGCAAACGGACTGACGGGCTGACCGCCCATCAGATGGCCGCACTGGGAGTGGGAAGAACTTTCCAGGTCGTTAAACCCTTCCGCGGTCTTACTGTCGAAGAAAATATCATCGTCTCGCTTGGGATGCCTCACTACAAAAATTTCTTCCGTTCTTGCAAATTCTGGAATACTAAAGCCAATAAAAAAGCTGCGGAGAAGATCCTTAAAACAGTCGGTCTCGAGCAGGAGACATCCACAAAAGCAGGACTCCTTCCATTGGGAAACCTGCGCAAACTCGAGATAGCAAGAGCCCTTGCCCTATACCCCACTCTCCTACTTCTTGACGAATGCTTCTCCGGACTGAGGCACGAAGAGATTCTGGTCATCGAAAATCTTATCAGGCATATCAGGGAACAGGGTGTTTCCATACTTCTTATCGAACACAACATGCGCGTTGCAATGGGATTATCCGATCGTGTTGTCGTACTGGACCACGGCAGAAAACTCGCTGAAGGCACACCTTCCGAAGTCTCTGCCGATCCTGAAGTTATCGAAGCTTATCTGGGAAAAGGAGCGAATACTGATGTTGCTTGAGGTAAGTGACCTCTCCATTTCATACGGAGATATTGAAGCTGTTCACGGAATAAGTTTCCACGTTGAAAAAGGTGAGCTTATATCAATAATCGGAGCTAACGGAGCCGGAAAAACAACAACCCTCAGAGCTCTTATGGGACTGCAAAACGTAAAATCAGGCAGAATATTGTTTGATGGAACCGATATTACAGATATGCCCGCACACAAAAGAGCGAACCTTGGAATCAGGATAGTTCCTGAGAGAGCGAGATGTTTTCCGCAGCTCTCCGTATACGAGAACCTGAGAATGGGTGTATACGGAAAATCCTCATCGCTAAAAAATGAACTCGAATACATATATGAACTTTTCCCGATACTCAGAGAGAGGAGCAATCAATATGCCAACACTCTTTCCGGAGGAGAACAGCAGCAGCTGGCCATAGCACGCGCACTTGTTTCGTCTCCAAGACTCCTCCTTGTCGACGAAGTATCTATGGGGCTTATGCCGAAACTGGTGGTACAGGTATTTGAGGTCCTCAGATCACTGAACAAAGATAAAGGACTTACTATTCTTCTTGTTGAACAGAATGCCCTCTCATCTTTAAAAATTTCAGACAGAGGATACGTTCTGGAAACAGGAAACATAGAGATAGATGGGCTTTCGACAGACCTCATAAATGACGACAGAGTAAAAGAAGCATATCTCGGTTCATAAAACAGTGCATTTTGACAGACCATTAAATGGAATGTCTGACCAATTAAAAGGAGGAGTCACAATGTGTAAATTCTTCAAATCTATTGCGCTTGTTTCATGTCTGGCAATTCTTTGCTTCTGTGGAACCGCATTTGCTGCAGAGACCATAAAGATCGGCATGCTTACTCCACTCACGGGATTTGCTGCGTCAGACGGGTTCAGTGCCTATGAATCGGTCAAACTGGCACTTGAAAAAGTCAATGCTGAGGGCGGAGTCCTTGGAAAAAAGGTTGAACTGATATGCTACGATGACGCTGCAGATCCAAAGCAATCAGTACCTCTGGCACACAAACTTATCGGGCAAGACAAGATAGTTGCATTCGTAGCCGGCTCATACAGCTTTCCCACCCGCGCTGTTTCTACCATTTTCAACGACTATGAGATCCCGCTGGTATCAGCATATGCTCTGCATCCTGACATCACTAAGGGCGACTTCACATTCAGAAACGGCTTCCTCGGTACAGTAGAGGGAAAAGGCGCTGCTTACACGGCAGTGACCCTTCTAAAGGCCAAAAAGATCGCTCTGATAGTGAGCGACAATGACTTCGGAACAACTCTGACACAGGGATTTGAACAATTTATAAAAAATCATCCACAAGCAAAAATTGTGTCTCATCAGAAATATCCAATGAGCGAAAAGGATTTTAAACCATATCTGTCAAAAATGAGGGCTACAAACCCTGATGCTCTATTCTTCAGTGGATATTATTTCCAGGTAGGTCCGGCAATGAAACAGGCCCAGGAGATGGGAATAAAGGTCCAGTTTATAGGGGAAGAGGGTGCTGACTCTCCTAAAACGATCGAGATCGCAGGTGACGCTGCTGAAGGTTTCATAATGGTCACAAACCTTAACAGAGATGACAAGCGTCAATTCGTTCAGGAATTTTTGAAAAAATACAGAGAGCGCCACAAGATCGAACCTGACATGGTCGGTGCATCAGCCTATGACGCATTCATGCTCCTTGCCAACGCCATCAAAGAGGCAAATACAACTAACGGACCTGCTGTCGCCAAAGCACTGGCAAAAACAGCAAATTATGATGGACTCACAGGACTCATTAAGGGATTCACACCTGAGGGAGAAGTTGTCAAACCTGTTCAGGTCCAGATCGTCAAGAAAGGTCTTTTCCGTTATTACGGTGTCATAACAGACCCGGATCTCATTACCCCGGGCAAGTAAAATCTATTTATTATTCAATCGAGTCAGTAAAGAGCCGGTCTCTCTTGAGGCCGGCTCTTTATCATTTTCTCTTTTTGCCCATATCTTTTATTAGCGCCTTTGCGGTCGGTGTCACTGCAAGACCTCCCTTTGAGGTCTCGCGGAGCGATGGAGGTATCGATCTTCCGATCTGTCCCATCGCATCTATGACTTCATCTGCCGGTATCAGCGAGGTGATCCCGGCAAGTGCCATGTCGGCAGCAAGTGCGCCCACAGCCACAAGAAGACCGTTCCTCTTTATGCAGGGAGACTCTACTAGCCCCCCAACAGGATCACAGACCAGTCCAAGTACGGACTTCAGGGTCAGAGCAACAGCATTTGATACCGCTGTACATGTGCCTCCCTGAAGGTAGACAAGCGCAGCAGATCCCATAGCGGCAGCTGCCCCACACTCTGCCTGGCACCCTCCCTCAGCACCGGCAAGAGTAGCCCTCGCAGCGATTATCTCACCGACAGCTCCCGCAACGATGAGCGCTCTGGTAAGCTCTTTATCTATATCTTCGTTCCCTTTCCCGTAAAATTCCTCCCATGCAAAGAGCACCCCCGGCAATATACCGCAGCTCCCTGCCGTAGGTGCTGCAACGATCCTTCCCATTGAGGCGTTGTACGTCGCAACTTCAAGAGCTATGGCAGATGCCCTCAACATAAAACCGCCACACATGCCGTTTTTTTTCGAATACTCTCTGATAAGCGGACCGGTGTTCGGTACGAATCTGCATGGGTTGGTGTTGTTGCTCGCCTCTTCGGCAGAGCGGCGCATGTCTTTGAGCCTTGACGATATCAGATCGAATATTTGATCTGCGGGAACTCCTGTGGCCTCTGAGTCCACTTTCAGAACTGCTTCAGGCAGATCCATCTCCCGCTCATCGGCCAGCTTGATCAGATCCCGCAATGATCTCATAAGACCACCCCCGGTATTGAAATGACCCTTACAATCGCATCGTGCACAGATTCTATCTCTTCAGGCCTCACCGCTGATTCATTACTGTCAAGCTCAAGGACCATTGTGGCCAGACCGCCCATTGAGTCCCTGTGAAGCTTCATCGTTGCTATATTGATTTCATGAGAAGAAAGGTAAGTTGTTACTGCTCCCACAACTCCGTGGACATCCCTGTTCATTATGATTATCACAGGCAAGACACAGGATACATCTACTTCAAAGCCATCCAACTCCTGCAGCGATACTGCTCCTCCCCCAAGAGAGGCTGCTGTCGCATCCATCCTTTTTCCCCCATCGTTCCATATCTCTATCCTCACTGAATTGGGATGGGCTCCCTCCGGATCCTCTTCATAAAATTCGAAATTCATTCCCGATTTGAGGGCAAGCTCTATTCCTTCACGTACCGCGGGATCGTCAGGTGCATATCCCAGCAATCCTGCCAGCAGGGCCCTATCTGTGCCATGCCCCTCTCCTGTGGTGGCGAAACTTCCCCGCATAAAAATATTAGCATTTTTTACTTCTTCGCCCCAGCACAGCCTTACTATCCTTCCGATGCGCACAGCACCGGCTGTATGGCTCGAAGAAGGTCCTATCATGACCGGACCGATGATATCCCACACAGGCATTGACACTCCCCCTGTCAAAACTTATAAGATCACCCAAACGACCTAATTGTAACAGCAACCGGTTCTATTCATCAAAAGAATTGAATACACTTTTTCTATCTGCTATTGACACTTTAAAAAATAAGAGTATGATTCCTCAGGACATAATTAATCAAATCTATATTATTGAGCTTATCAGGTTCACTTATCGAGAAGAAAATGAACTTTTTTCACATTTACCTTATAGATAAATAGTTAACAAGCTCTATTTTCAAAATACTTATTGATATAAATCAACATTAGTTGATTTATTAATACAAAACTAAATCACAGGAGGATAAATATTATGACTGCTACATGTACTGTTTGCGAAGCACAGGTGGATCTGCCAAACAATTGCTGTGAGGGTGAGCTTCTAGTCTGCGGGGACTGTGGGACTGAGCTTGAGGTGATCGCACTTGATCCAATCACGGTAGAAGAGGCCCCTCAGGTCCAGGAGGACTGGGGAGAGTAGCCTTGGCTATACTGCGCATACTATTTACAAGGCTTCGGGTCGAAGAGAAACTTCTGCGTGAAGCAGCTGAAAAGCAAAATATACCCTGCGAACTGCAGAACGTTTCCAACATATGGTACGGAGACAGACCTTTCTGCAGCCCTGATGATGTCGTGCTTGCAAGATGTGTTTCTCACAACCAGAATGAAGCTGTGGCTCAGATATTGGAATCACAGGGGATAAGAGTGGTAAATCACTCATCTGTCATGGCGGTCTGCGGAAACAAACTGAACACAAGCATAGCTCTTGCAAAAGCAGGTATCGCCCAGCCAAAGTTCAGAACAGCATTTACTCCCGAAGCAGCTATTGAGGCACTTGAAGACCTGGGTTATCCGGCCGTATGCAAGCCTGTAAGCGGAAGCTGGGGAAGACTGCTGGCCAAGATCAATGACCGTGAGGCAGCAGAAACAGTCTTCGAGCATAAATCGATGCTTGGGGCGATCCACAACACCTTTTACATTCAGGAATACATCGAAAAAGGTGATTATGACGTCAGGGCTTTCGTTGTCAATGGGGATCCTATATGCGCGATCACCAGGAAAAGCAGCCACTGGATAACGAACACAGCAAGAGGCGGAATTGCCTCTAACCTTCCTCTGGACGATGAGGTCAGATCCTTACTGAAGTCTGTACAGAGGGTGATCGGCGGAGAATTTCTAGCGGTCGATCTCTTCAGAAAAGACGGCAGATGGCTGGTCAATGAGGTCAACGACGGAGGAGAGTTCAGAAATTCGATAGAACCTACAGGAACAGATATACCTGCGGCAGTGGTAAAGGCTGCATGGGAGAGGAGACCCTGCTTATGAAAAATATAATGAGGAGAAACTTTATAAATTCCAAACAGGTGTCAGAAAATAAATGCAAGCACGGGATAAAACGTGGTTGTACAATGGGCCGTTTGCTTTTGCAGTATAGTCAGTAACAGTGATTTGCGACATTCTGTAAAGACCGGCCCGCTGCCTGAAGAGGAGCGGGTTTTTTGTTGGACGTAAATTATAAATGGGAGGAACCGAAAATGAATAGAAAAATACCTGTGATCATATGGGGAGCTACGGGATTTACAGGAGGAGAGCTGTTAAGGATAATCGCACGCCACCCTTACATGGAAGTCGCCGGCGCCGTTTCCGGAAGCAAAGCCGGAACACCGATCGGAGCTGTCCACCCGCACCTGCGTTTCGCTTATCAGGATGTTAATTTTATCTCCCCTGATGAAGGAGGAGAGACCGAAGCTGATCTAGTCTTCCTGGCGCTGCCCCACAAGGTCGCTGCCGAAACAGCCAAGAAAAGGTTATCAACGGGACAGAAGGTCGTCGACCTTTCCGCCGATTTCAGGCTCAAAGACCATGAACAGTATAAAAGGTGGTATGAGACAGAGCATCCCTGCCCTGAACTGCTGAAAGAAGCAGTCTACGGACTTCCTGAACTGCACAGGTCGGAAATGGCGGATGCAAGGCTGATCTCCGGTGTCGGGTGCAACGCAACATCAGCCATCTTTGCACTGCTCCCTTTTACAAAGGCCGGTCTTATTGAAAATGCGAGGATCGAATGCAGGGTCGGATCTTCCGAAGGAGGAGCCGGTGCAAAAGAAGGAAGCTCTCATTCGCTTCGGAGCAGATCACTCAGGGTGGTCTCCCCTTTCCTGCACAGACACATGGCGGAAGTGGTCCAGGAGCTCTCGCTGCCCGAAGAGAACATCAGCATGACTGTAACAGCCGTTGAACTTGTAAGAGGAATACAGTGCATAGCTCACGTAACACTTAATCAGACATTAAGAGAAGCTGATATCTGGAAGCTATATCGTGCGGGGTGGTCTAATGAGCCGTTCGTATCCGTTTCACCGGCCAAACCCGCCCATTTTCGGATCCCTGATCCGAGGTTTGTCCTCGGAAGCAACAGAGTCCTTACAGGATTTGCCCTTGCGGAAGACGGAAGGCGTGCGATCGCGGCCTCTTCAATAGACAATCTGCTTAAGGGAGCGGCGGGATCTGCGGTCCAGTCGGCAAACATAATGTGCGGTGTAGAGGAGACAGCCGGGCTTGAAATGATGCCCCTCTACCCTGCTTAAAAGGTCAGGTCTTTTTAGGATCGGTATGCAGACCGAGAAGAAACGGAGGAGAGATGATTGATCGGAGTAGTTAAGATAGGCGGCGCTGAAGGAAACGAGCTTGGGTCGCTCATGTCAGAACTTGCCACGAGGGTCACCAGAGGTGAAAAATGGGTCCTTGTACACGGAGCAAGCGGAATAATGGACAGGCTTTGCAGAGAACGCGGGGTCGAGATCAAAATGGTAACAAGCCCTTCGGGCTACAGAAGCCGTTACGTCGGAGAGTCGGAGAGGAAACTCTTCAGGGAGGCTGCCCTCAGCTATGGAACAAAGATACAAAATAGACTTGCTGATTTTGGAGCTTCATCCGAATTTTTGGATCCGGAGACAACAGAGGGTGTATTCGCCAACAGGAAGGACATACTACGGGAATATTCAGAGGGAAGAACACGTATCCTCCGCGGTAATTACAGCGGGACTATTTCTTCAGTCAGCGGAGAAAAGATCATTTCGGTCATAGACAAGGGTCTGATACCCATACTCCCTCCGCTTGGACTTGACAGCAAATCAGGACTGTCGCTAAACATAGATGGAGACAGGCTTGCTGCCTCCGCCGCAAGCGCAATTGAGGCAGATGTCCTTGTGATCCTCTCCAACGTTCCGGGATTGATGAAGGATATAAACGACCCGAAATCACTTATAAAAAATCGTTCTTCAGAGGGTTCATGGGAAAAACTGGAAGAATATGCCGTTGGAAATATGAAGAGAAAACTGCTAGCCTGTCGTGAAGCTTTTGATCTGAATGTTCCCAATATCTACCTTGCTGACGGAAGGATCTCTGAGCCTTTGAAAAACGCAGAAATGGGGGACGGAACATGTCTGACTCTTTAAGTTCACTTTACGGAGGAAGAGGCATCGCATTTACACATGGAAGAGGAAGCCACATCTTCGATACTGCAGGCCGTGAATACATAGATTTTTTCAATGGTCACGGCGCCTCACTCTTCGGCCACTCCCATCCGATCCTTACAGAAGCTCTGGAAAAAGCTGTAAAGGGCGTGTGGACAAGCGGTGCGGGATTCGAATCCCCGGTCCGCGAAAAACTGGCGGATGAGCTTGGCCTGATGCTTGGAGAAGGCAGGGTCTTTCTCTGCAACAGCGGCACAGAATCGATCGAAGCGGCACTTAAGCTTTCTATGATCCTGAAAAAGGGACGCAGCCGCATTCTTGCATGCAGAAGAGGGTTCCACGGACGTTCGTGCGGAGCGCTCTCAGTAACCTTCAATCCTAAATACAGAAATCCTTTTATGCCGATGATAGGGAAAGTTGAACACTTTTCCATAGAAGACCTGGCCGAAAATATTGATGATGATACGGCCGCTGTCTTTATAGAACCTGTACAGGGAGAGGGAGGGGTCTTTCCGCTCTCTCCGGAAACAGGAAAGAAGATTTCTGATGCCTGCAGGAAATCCTCCGCCCTTCTTATATGTGATGAAATACAGAGTGGTCTCGGCAGATGCGGCGCACCGCTTGCAAGCAGACTCACGGGATTGGATCCCGATATGGTCTGCCTTGCAAAAGGCCTTGCGGGCGGACTGCCTGCCGGAGCACTTATATGGAAAAAGGAGCTCGGCGACTTCCTCCCCCACAGCCATGGCTCCACATACGGCGGAAATGAGCTGACTGCAACTCTCTCATTGGCTGTACTTTCAATGGTCATGCACAGTGACCTTCCGGAAAAAGCAGCCGGATCGGGGGAACTTTTAAGATCTCTCATCTCTGCTATAGGAAGCAGCCACATAAAGGATGTCCGCGGTCTGGGACTTCTGAACGGCATTGAGCTTGACATCCCATCCTTAGGGGTCGTAAAAGCGCTGCAGGAGAACGGTCTTCTATCCCTTGCCGCAGGACCCCGCACATTAAGGTTACTTCCCTCTTTTGCCGCCGATAAGAAAGACTTTGAGGATGCGGTCCTGATACTGGCAAGAACACTGGAGGAATTCTAAATGGGACTTCCTGAATCGGCCAGATTACTGGCAGACCTCGTGGCTGTCCCCAGTCCGACCAGGCACGAGGCTGACGCTGCAAGGATGCTGGCAGACAGGCTCCCCCGCTTTGGATGGAGCGGGGCACACCTTGACGGCGCCGGCAGTGTGGTAGCTTACAGAGGCACAGGCGACAAGGAGCTTGTCCTGCTCAGCCACATCGATACTGTGCCGGGAGGCCCTGAAGTGATCATCAACGATCAGGTGATCCAGGGACGCGGAAGCGTCGACGCAAAAGGCCCCTGCTGCGCAATGGCTGTGGCGGGAGGTTCTGTTCCTGTACCGGACGAATGGAGGATCACCTTTGTCGCGGCAGTCGGTGAAGAGATCGACTCGAAGGGAGCAAGGTTCCGTATGCCTCTTCACTCTCCCGAGGCATGCGTCATAGGAGAACCTACGGGAAGCGACGGCGTTGCGATATCCTATCGCGGCAGGATCCTCTTTGACATAAAGGGCGAAGACGATGGAGCACACAGATCCGGAAGCCCGGGCCCCATGACCGATTCAGTCATGGCAGCCTCTTCCATAATAGATATAACCAAAAACATGGGAAAGGGTTACTCTGTCGCAATAATGGAAATGGAAGGACATGAGGCGGGCAAAAGAAGCGCCAGCATCATCATGGATCTCAGAACTCCAATAGGAGCCGATCAGGAAGAGCTCGAACTTATGATAAGAGAGACCGCAGCGGCGTTCGGGGTCAGATCCGAAATCATCGAATATGTGCCTCCCTACGGGGTCCATAAATCCGATCCCGTAATAAGGGCTTTTAGAAATGCAATACGCGGCTGTGGTGGAACTCCGAGAATACTGGCTAAACAGGGAACGTGCGATTTCAACGTGCTCTCCCCCTGGGGCTGTCACATGGGGGCTTACGGTCCCGGAAACTCTATTTACGACCACAGTTCCAACGAACAGATCCCTGTTTCAGAATATCTGAAGGGGATAGAAGTTCTCAAGTTGGCTCTTCCAAAAATAATGTCATCAATATGACCGGTTGAGACAGAGAAGTGCGGCATGAAGATACCGCGGGAAGTGGTTGTTTAAAAATTTAGCTGAGCAACGGCTGAGCAATAGCTGAGCGGTTGCTAAGCAGTTGTAAGACCATGATAAAATCTTTTAAAATTCCGTCCTCCCCTCATTCCCGCTCCCACCCATACGGGAACGACGGAGAGAGGCGTGGACCTTAAGTTCTAACCATTGACTCGCAACAGATTCGCTACTGATTTGCAATCGACTCCCGTGGCAAGATCCAAGCCACAGCAACAGTCATACGGGAACGACGGAGAGAGGCGTGGGCCTTAAGTTCTAACCATTGACTCCCAACAGATTCGCAACCGATTTGCAATCCCAATCGATTATCTGAACCCTATTACTTTTTCTCGCTCAGATATTTTTCCCAGTCCTTGTTAAATTGGTCTATCCCCTTCGCCGTCAGCGGATGGTTAAACATCATTTTGAGAACCTTAAAGGGGACTGTTGCAATATGTGCTCCGGCCTTTGCGGATTCAAAGACATGAGCAGGGTGGCGAAGACTTGCTGCTATTATTTCTGTCTCGATCCCGTAAATATCAAATATATCTGCAATATCCCTAACTAGCTGCATTCCATCTTCACCAATGTCATCAAGGCGTCCGACGAAGGGGCTGACATAAGTTGCGCCTGCCGCAGCAGCCAGAATAGCCTGATTTGCCGAGAAGATGAGCGTAACATTCGTTTTGATGCCCTCTTTCGAAAGCTCTTTTACAGCTCCAAGCCCATCCGGACAGAGCGGGATCTTTACCACTACGTTAGGATCTATTTTAGCTATTACCCTTGCTTCTTCAATAAGCTTGTCTTTTTCAAGCGACACGGCTTCCGCGCTGACGGGGCCCTTAATAGTCTCTGCTATTTCCCGGACACGGGTATGGAAATCTACGCCACCTTCTTTTGATACAAGCGTCGGGTTGGTCGTTGCTCCGGCGATAATGCCCCATGAACAGGCTGTCCTTACTTCATCAATATTCGCAGTGTCAATAAAAATTTTCATTATTTTCACCCTTCCTGATTTTTTGAACCATATTGGGATATTAAACTAATCTTTCTAACTAAAGATTTTAACTCAACTTCCCCACTCTTGCTACCAGAAGTCAAAACCAGAGTCGCTGGATCCCCGATAGAAGCATTCGAGGACGACGGAAAAAGCCAGGTTTTCGGGTTCTAACAACTGTTTGACCACGTTTGACCATAGTTTGACAAAATTTTTAAGGTTTTACGTTCTAACAACTGCTTGCCCATTGCTTGCCAACGCTTGCCCATCGTTTGCCCGCCTTTACAATCGCTTCCCGCGGTATCTCCATGCCGCACTTCACCATTGTTCCATTGTGAATATGCCGATAAAAAAGGGGCCTCCTGATAATTAATTCCGGAGACCCTTTTCTCTTCTTATTCGAGTATTTAAAGTATCTTTCCGCTATACCGGGTATGCTTCGGGAGATACCTGTTCTTCGAGCCCAATGTCAACGCAGTTTTCCTTTGCAAACTTATTGGGCAGGAAGTCTTTAGCCACCTGCGGGAAGAGGACATAGCTCAGTACGTCCTCGGGCTGTGTCATCCACACGCCCATCTCTTTCCTGGCGGCCTCAAGCTCAGGCTCTATTTTTTCTCCGGGTCTGCAGGTTATAGGGATCTCGTCACCCAGGACCTTCTTCCGGATTTTTGGGTCAACAGGCGCCGGCGTCGTTCCATAGTAACCTCTGAAGTACTGATACACTTCCTTGGATACCATTTTCCACCGTTCCCCTGAGATGACGTTCATAGCAGCCTGTGTCCCTACTAGCTGGCTCGTGGGCGTCACAAGGGGAG
>JAAZCN010000109.1 GCA_012513245.1 Synergistaceae bacterium
ATAGTCATAGCGGAAGTAGACGAGATCTTGCCAATAGGGGATATCGACCCCAATAACGTAGTCACGCCCGGTATATTTATCGATGCGCTCGTGCTGAAAGGGGGAAATACCTATGCTGCCAGAACCTAACGAAAAAGAAGCCCGCGAAAGGATAGCCGCCAGGATAGCCGCCGACCTTAAAGACGGATCACTGGTAAACCTGGGAATAGGAATACCGCAGCTCATTCCGAATTTTATGCCGGAGGGTGTAAATATTTTCCTCCAGACCGAGAACGGAACGATCTATGCCGGACCTGCAAAAGATCCAAATGACCTCAGGATCATAGACGCGGGGGGAGCGCCCATATCGGTACTGCCGGGGGGATCCTTCGTATCCTCCGAGACAAGCTTCGGCATCCTTCGCGGCGGGCATATTGACGCAACTGTCCTTGGAGCACTGCAGGTGGATGAAGAAGGCAGCCTTGCCAACTGGACCATCCCAAACGTCCGTACTCCGGGTATGGGAGGGGCAATGGACATAGTTGCAGGCGCAAAGAAAGTATATATAGCGACCCGCCATTTTGAAAAAAACGGAACTTCAAAGCTTCTCAAAAAGTGCACACTGCCGCTTACAGGATATGGTGTAGTGAATGTTATCGTCACCGAATACTGCCTGATAAGGTACACAAACGGCAGGATGGTCCTTGAAGAGATAGCGGATGGCGTAGATACTGAGGAGCTGCAGAGCAAAACCCCCATGCACCTGGATATCAGTCCCAACTTAAAAGCAATGACTTGCTGAGTAAAAAGACCTTTTTGACATTTCTGATACAGGGACCCGGTAATATATACCCGGTCCCTGCTTTTTTATTTACTGCCCAAGGATTTTCCTGATCTTTTCAAGTCCAACAAAAGTATCCTTCATTGAAGATCCCAGAATGGACTGTCTTATTTCAAATACATCCTGATAAATCTTATAGTTTTTAGGATCTGTCTCAAAACGACCTCTGAACGTGATCCATTCTTTCATTGTTTTTTTGAGGTCTTCGATGTCCCCGACCCCGTATGCCGCTACTGCAACGTCAGCCATGAGGCCTCCCTCACTTCTCGTTGGAATGTTATAGGCCCCCCCGAGGATATCGGCCTTTATCTGTGTCCAAAGAGGGCTTTTGCTCCCTCCCTCCGTACCTATTATCTCTTTGATCGGCATCCCGCACTCCCTGTATATCTGTATCATTTGAGCATATTCAAAAGCTATCGCTTCAAGTATTGATCGCCACATTGCGGCTCTGTCACTGGAACCGTATAGCCCCAGGAATGTGCCGCATGCGCCGGGCATGTCCGGACCCGCTCCCTGCAGGTAGGGGTAAAAAAGCACTCCTCTTGATCCGGGAGGGACTTCTCCGGCAAGCGCGTCCATCTCAGAATAAAATGATGGGTCTCCCGGGCATCCGGCGACATTGTCTCTGAACCAGCGAAGAGAGAGACCCCCGGCCCTTATCATGCTCCAATAGAAAAAAGAATCTTCAAGTGTACCTGTGGCAAACATCATTCCCGGCGAAAGAGATATCTTTTCCACCATATCATCTACCGCTACGGCAAATATCGATGCAGTTCCCGCCACGTCTGTGCTGAGCCCCGGTTCGATCAAGCCGGAAGCAAACGCTGACTGCATAGTGTCACCGGCTCCCGCTACTATCGGAATGCCCGATGGAAGTCCCATTTTCTCTGCCTCTTCAGGGCAGAGATATCCTACTACATCCCAGGGTTTTACTATCCTTGGCAGGATCTCCATAGGAATTCCAAGTGCCTTCATCTGTTTAGACGACCAGTTCCTTGCATGAGCATCATATCCGATCAACCATCCGGACATCGTCGCCCAGTCGAGGAATGCCTCCGAAGCATTCAGTCCCGCAAGAGTACCAAGAACAAACGGCCCGTTGTTCAGCACCTTTACGACCTTTTCCCGAAACCCTGTGTAATGGTTTAAAAACCATCTGAGTATTATAGGGGGCATGAACTCATCCACGATGCAGTTACCGCTCTCCTCCAGCCACACGGGGGCGACGTTGGCTTTTACCCACTCAGCCTCGACTCTGGCACGATTGTCCAGATAGGGGACAAACGGCGTTACAGGTTCCCAGTTTTCATCTATACCGACGATACCGCATATTATTCCGCTGGCTGAGATACCCCTTATCTCGTTTGGGTTTACACCTGATTTATGAAGACATTCCCTTACTCCCTCCTCTACATTCCTGACAAAACCACGCGGGTCCATCTCCGCCCGGCCCGGATGAGGATAAGCAATAATATTTTCCCTGTAAGCTTCTGCCATCCGGACAGAGTCTTCCCTGTAAATAGCCGTCTTAGTACCCATTGTTCCGCAGTCAAAACCTATATAGTATCTGGCCATGTACACTACCTCCCCTAAATATCCTTGGTCAAAAAATACGCCTTCACGATAGGGCAAAAAAAGAGAGAAGCCGATATCGAACTTTTAACTGTTCGATGAGGATCGGCTTCTCGTATTACATTCTATTACCATTATGGTCGCTATTCCCGGGCTTATTCGTCACGGGGTTTCAGGATAGCTTTCATATCTATTTCAGTCCAGTCCTGAGTATCCGGGATCTTGAACCAGATCTGGAAGCGCTCCGGAACGACTACCATCTGATATAAGGTCATATCCGTAGTGGCTCCAAGGTCTTCTATCCTGGTATCCATCATTTTCATCATCGTCTTGCTGTCTATCGTTCCTTTAAAGTGCTTTGCCAGGGTAAGGAGATTCTGCCTCCTTGACCTTGTATGCCAGTTTGTTGTGTCTTCGGGCCTCGTGAGCCCCCACGAGAACTCCGTGAAATGGTTGCTGAGAACGGTGAGTCCCTGACGTGAGTGTGATTCGCGTCTTTTGACTTCAAAGACCGGCCACTCGTAACATCTTGCAGTCTGTCCGTCTGTAACTCCTATTATGTAAGCAAAATTCGCCTTCGTAGTCTGAAAAAAACTTTCTATCTCGTCAAGTGAAGCTCCGTCAAGAAGAAACTGGAAGAGAGCTACAACAGAAGGAACCCTGCTGTCATACCAAAGTGCTCCTCCGGAGGGCATTCCGTTGTTGAGCTCAAGATATATTCCCTTTTCATTCATCCCATTGACCACATATATCTCGCCTGCGTAACCCATTGTGGCTGTAGCAAGTGATCCGTCAGCCGGATGATAACAGGCTATCAATATGTCATTGCTTAACTCTTTGAACCAGGGCAGGTAATCATAATTGCGGCCATAAACCAGGGTGTCACTCACATAATCACCCCAGGCCGCTATACCTGTACACTGAGGAAGGTCGTGCGCTGTCGCGGCAAGTAGTTCCACAGCATTGACCAGCTGTAGCTGTTCCAGACTCATTTCTGACGTCTCGGACATTCCCCTGAATATCTCCTTGAACCTGAAAGGATAGTTCGCATAGAGTTTGCCGGCGCGATCTTTCATATTTTCAAGATCATACCCATGTCCGTTTACAAGCTTCTCGATTATTGCTGTTTCGAAAATGTGCTTCATTTCAGAAGACATCAGGGCGCCGTACTGTCTTCCCATCTCTCTCCAGGTACCATAGAGATCAATAATGTTAATTACGCCTTCACGTCTTTTGGTTCCCTTTTCAAAGGATTCCACAATTTGGCCTCCCGTCATTTTGCTTATTGCGTTATTATACACTGGTGTATATAGATATTATCCCGTTAATGGGAGGTTTTTTCTTGGAAGAAGAATTTTTTGCAAAAACTATCGAATCAGAAGTCATGGATAATGAAGAAAAACTGAGGAAATATGTCTCCCTGCTCTCTGCAGCAAATGAACTGGCCCGCCTTACCGGCCCTTCCGATGAAGATACGCTCTGGAGTTCGCATGTTATGGACTGCGCATCGGCTCTGCCGTTTCTTCCCTATGAAGGCAGGATCATCGACGTTGGCACAGGAGGAGGGCTGCCCGGAATGGTATGGGCCATCTGCCGCCCCGAACTTCATCTGACCCTTTTGGACAGCATAACGCGCAAATGCGCGCTGGTCGAAAAAATAGCGGTCGCAATGGGGCTCAAAAACGTAACTGTGATCTGCAAAAGATCCGAGGAGTACGCAAAAGAGGAACGCGAAAAATTCCACGTTGCTGCTGCAAGGGCAGTCTGCGCTTCAGGTATACTCGCTGAATATCTTGCGCCCTTTGTAAGGATCAAGGGAAAAGCGATCGCTTTCAAAGGTCCTAAGGTAACAGAAGAATTGGAACTTGTTGGAAACAAGTGGAGTGCACTTGGTCTTTCCTCGCCACGTCTGCACCCTTACGACCTTGGCGATATAAAAAGATTCTTTTTGATCTGGAATAAAGTATCCCAGACTCCCAAAGGCATCCCCCGAAGGACCGGCATGGCAGAGAAATTTCCCTGGTACCAAAAATAAAGGACGATCTTGTGCAACTTAACCGAATAATAAATGAGCCGACAGTGGGAAAACATTCCTGCCGGCTTCTATTTTATTTATAGTTTCCGGAGGTCAGTCCTTCAGTTGGATCGAACTACCTGATCCCGGGAAGCATAGGAAGCTTCATCTCGGGGATAGGTCCGATAAGTTCCCTTGTCTCATCAAGCTCTATGTCAAACAAAGCCTGGGTTATTCTCATATGAGTAAGGTTGTCGGTCTCATATGAGATAGAGAACCTTCTATAACCGAATTTTTCCGCGAAGAATGAGAGGTTCGAACGCTCCCTTCCGGCGATGTTCTGAAAAGACTTCTGAAGCGATTTAAAAAACGTCCCCTCGTCAAAAAACGGGTCCTCGCTTACAAGAACGAGCACCTTGCACTCGTCCACAAGAACATCAGAGCTCCATATTCCGCACAGGGTCAGTCCGGCCCTCAGACCGGGGAATTCCTTTATAAGCGGGATCATAGAAGTCTCTATTCTCTCTGAGTATGTAAAAACCATTGTAAAACCTAACTCGATCCCCTTGTTGCGGATAGGATCTATAATGTTTTGTCTGACCATGGTGCCTACATTGCCGCTTTGAAAACTCCTCAAATAGAGAAATTCACTCTGCATTTCAAATGCAAGCCCCGCTACATTCCCAAGGAGCGGGCTGAGCATGCTGTTTACAGTCACAGGGCCGTAATCTTTCCCGTAGGGTATCCACGGCACAATGTCAAGTTCAATATTCTGATCCCAGTATGGCAGGATAGATGTCATGCCGTCGCCTCCCTTATCTCTATGGTGAGTATAGCATTTTGTTTCTCTTTTTCATCCGCTTTTCTTACTTAAAAATACTTCAGCATTCTTTAACAGTGAAATCCCCTGTTGCTACTTAACAGATTCTAACACTAATAAGGAAAAAAAGAGGGCAGTCGCCTGCATAAAAACAGGACGGGGCTATTTGATCCTGTCCCAGTTAAGAAAAAGCTCCTCTAAAGTCATATCGCTTCTGATTCCAAAACGAGTCAGTGCAAAATCATATCGGACGGGATCTTCAGGGCAGACGCGTTTAAATGCTTCCGTGATCTCTATCGCTGAACGGCCGTCAGCACTCTTTCTGCTACAAAGACCCAGTGTGGTGCATATGTTAAACATATGTGTGTCAAGGGGTATCAGGAGAGCCTCTGGATCGATCATTTTCCATCCTCCGGGGTCTACGTCATCGGTGCGGACCATCCATCTAAGATAAAGTGCAAGCCTCTTGCATGCACTGCCCTTTGAAGGATCCGGCATCAGGAAAGTTGTGCCCCTACCACCGCAGTCCAGGAAACTTCTGGTAAAGCCCTGCATTGCCTGCCAGGTGTCCCTCTTGTAATGAGAAAGGAAAAGATTTTCCACCGAACCATAAGTATTAAGTACATTCCCCATACAACAAAGAAAATCGACCATATCCGAAGAATCTGTAAAGCGATGGACAAATCCTTCCAGTTTTTCTTCCAGATCTTTCTTCTCTACGTTTTTAAGATATTCAGCCGGCTCAGCACCAAGGCACTCAAGTACCCTGTTGACGCTTTTAAGTATCTGGGCGACCCTTCCATATGCAAGAGAGGAAGCGATCAATCCGACTACTTCCCTGTCCCTGATTTTTTCGTAATCGTACAAAAACTGAAGCGGGTCCGGTGAAACATAGGCCCGCTTATTATAATCAGCGTATATGCTTTCGAATATCAGGCGGCTGTTAGCAAGAGCCTTTTCGCCATCAATGATGCTAAGCATATTTTACTTAATGGTATTGAATCCGAACGTCGGAGCTGTTTTAGGGGATTTTCCCTTTTTGATCAGGTGATAGTCAGCATAAGTAAGCGGGATCGCCTCTTTGAGAAATTTAGACGCCACCACGTTACCAACAAAAAGCACATGAGAGTCAAGCTCAAGAGTACGGACGACCTTAGCCTCCAGAGTAGAGAGAGACCAATCTGTGACCATCGGAGCGCCGGTCGTACCTTTAAGGAAATTGACGTTTTCGAACTTGTCTATATCTCGGCCGGACTTAAAGCCGAACTGTCCTAGGAACGTCATCGGCACATCTTGCTCAAGTATAGAAACTGCGAAGAACCCGCTCTTCTGGATCATCTCTGTCGTTAGATTGGCCTTGTTAAGGCATGTAGTTACACATACAGGATCACCCGTAATCTGCATGACGGCGTTTGCTATCTGTCCGTTTAGCTTGCCCTCTGCTTCAGTACTTACAATATACATACCGTAAGTTATGCTGAACAGCGCTTTCATATCTAGCTGATTTTCCATGGTCAATCCTCCCAAGGCTGAAAATTTGTAGCTTTATATATTGTAACTTATCAAAGGATACTTTATAACAATTTATTTTTATCTACTTGCAAGTTCTCTATCAAGCATGTGACACGCCATGGGTGACTTGCCGGAATTCTTCAGCCTTGTAAGGATCTCTGTTGCGTTCTCCTCTTCCTCTACCTGTTCGTCGACAAACCAGTTAAGCATGCTCCTGGTGCCATGGTCTTTTTCCTTTTCAGCAAGTTCCACCATCGCATATATTAGGGAAGTAACTTTTTCTTCGTGAGCAAGCACCTCTTCAAAAACTTCCTCGGCATCTTTCCATTCTTTCCTTGGAGCTGTTATAGGGCCAAGAACAACACGACCCCCGCGCGAGACAAGGTACTTATAGAACTTCATTCCATGCTCCCACTCTTCTTCAGCCTGTTTTTGCATCCAGTGAGCGCATCCTGGTAGATCCGCATCTTCAAACCATGCAGCCATTGAGAGGTAGAGATATGAGGAATCAAACTCAGCCTGTATCTGGGAATTAATGCTTTTCTCCATCTTTACTCCTATTTTCATAAACAAAGCACCTCCGTGTTATATTTAACACAATTTGTAATAATTACAAACTATAGTCTATTGCCGTAAAGTGTCAAGGTAAGATTACTTACCATAAATCCGCCTCTCTGGGGTAAAATATAACCTGGACATCAAAAATTCAATAATAAGCCCGGAGGTGCCACATCTTGGAAATCAGACCAGTTTCGATAAACGATGCAGAACAAATTTCACGGATAAGAAGGCTTAACGGAGTCAGAGAAGGAGTTTTGGCAGTTACAAGCGAAAGGCTTGAAGTCGCAGTTGATTTTATAAAATCCTTATCCGACGATGACCAAGCTTTTGTATCTGTTGAAAAAAAAGGCGAAATATCAGGAATGGCTGTAATTTTAAAAAACAAAGGTTCCGGCAGAATGCACAGCGCAAAACTCGCGGTTATGGTTGCTCCTTACTATCAGAGAAAAGGAATAGGAACGGCCCTTATAAAAAAACTGATAGATGAAGCAGACGGAAAACTCGGTTTGCACAGAGTCGAGCTGCTTGTTTTAACGGACAATACTCCTGCAATAAATCTTTATAAAAGATTTGGATTTACGATAGAAGCTACAAGAAAGAACGCTGCTGTAAAAGACGGCAGATTTGTTGATGAATACTTCATGGGACGTATAAACAAAAAAGGAGATCCAACGAGATGATCATCAGACCGGTAAAATTAAATGACGCCCGGCATATCAGTGAAATCAGCTCCGACAGTTCTGTAAGGAAGAGCATGACCATATCTCAGGCAGGATTCACTGACGCTAAAAATTTAATTAAAAACCTAACTCCCCTTGACCACGTTATGGTACTTGAAACTGAGATGGAACCAATAGAATTTTGTGGAGTTGTATTGCTCCGTGTGGATCCTCAAATATACCTCAGAAGAAAGGCGACCCTTGAAATAATGATGGGGACAAAATGGCAGGGGCAGGGGCTTGGAAAAGCCCTGATGATGGCAGCTCTTGAACTTGCCGATAAAGAACTTATGCTTGAAAGAGTAGAGGTAGAAATCGCGATCGACAACCTAAATGCCCTCAAGCTATGCAAATCGATGGGTTTCAAAGTCGAAGGTACAGCAAAAGACTGGGCTATGTCCGATGACGGCACATTTAATGACGCTTATCTTTTAGCTAGGTGCCGGCCCCGCCTAAAATAAGCTGCAATTGAGGCATATGGCAGCGCTGACTTAGCAATGTTCACGGCCCGTCGCTTCAACGTATGTAAGTACAATTGGGAAGTGCGGCACGGACAAGCCGCGGGAAGCTGCCAGATAAAACCGTTCTGGCGGGAAGCAGTAGGGAAGCGATTGTTAGGACCGGGCAAGCGTTGGCAAGCAGTCATTAGAAAAGGGAATTTAGCGAATAAACCACACAACGGAGAATTTGCAACGCGCTGCGTTGCGGGGAATTTGCAGCGTCAACGCTGCGGAGAATTACGACTTGAACCTGTCGTGGAGAAAGATGAATATAACTTAAAACCACGTGATAGACTAAGTTCAAAGCCGCTCGGATCTCCGATCTCGAAGCGCACTCGAAATGGTTCGAGCTCTAAGGTTGGTCTGATGTGTTTTCCTAACGAAAAACAGTGCTCTCCCGATAAGTTGCGTCCGGGGATGACGAGGTTTAGGTTCTATTGTAAATATTTATGAACTCATTCACCGCGACGCTTTATGTCGTAAATTCTCCGCCAGACGGACCACCTGGCAAATTCACCGCGGCACGGCCCTCGCCGCAATTCCCCCTGCCCCGAAAGGCTGCCAGATAAACATCTGGCGGGGGATTTGCAGCGCCAACGCTGCGGAGAATTACGACATGAACCTGTCGTGGAGAATTTGCCGCAGGTGCGCGGCGGGGAATTAAAGATAATACATAAAATCCAGACCCTTGCCGCGGGAATCGATTGCGAATCAGTGGCAAATCGATGAGGAGTCAATGGGGTAAGGCTGCGGCATGAGACGTGCCACGGAGAATTAAACATTAAGACAAGAATCTTAAACCATATGTTGCTCCTCATCTTCAAGATTCCCAGCGTTCCCGCACTGCCCCCCTCGTCATCCCCGCATCCCCCCACGTCATCCCCGCATGCCACTGAGCGGGGATCCAGGTCTAAGTTTTATCTTGTAAACGCAGTAATAGTCAAGAATCAGACTCGCTAGGAAACAACGTCGAGTGCAAATGTCAAAGGCGATGGACCTGGTTTTCCCGCTCAGGCCCATACGGGAACGACAGGGGAGAGACATGGGGGAATGACGGTCAAAGGTTGAATTCTCCGCGACGCTTTATGTCGCAAATTCACCGTCAGACGCACCACCTGGCAAATTCACCGCGGCACAGCCCTCGCCGCAATTCCCCCTGCCCTATGCCTCAATTGCAGACTACAAATTGTATGGTTAAAAACAAACAAAAAGAGAGTCTCCGGAAAAATGGAAACTCTCTTTTTTAAATTAATCTCGGCGGTGACCTACTCTCCCACGAATACCCTCCGTAGTACCATCGGCGAAGAAGGGCTTAACTGCCGGGTTCGGCATTGCACCGGGTGTGTCCCCTCCTCTTGCAATTGGGGCATATCGGAGCGCTGGCTTAGCAACATGC
>JAAZCN010000110.1 GCA_012513245.1 Synergistaceae bacterium
TCATGTTAATGCCAAGCTCCTGGCAAGTCTTTTCCATATCTTTTTTCAGCACCTCATCCATGCGGACGTTTACAAGTACCTGGGCCATTTATCTCACTCCTTTTTGTTCCTTATTTGAATATTATAGCAATTATAAAGACAATGTCAATACAGGGTCTTTACATAGTTAGGGACATGTTGCGTGAAGTTGTCAGGTGAGGCGATTGGTATAGGTTTTTGCTGAGCTGTCGCTGAGCTGTCGCTGAGCGGTTGCTGAGCAATGGCTGAGCCATCGTAATACCTTAAAAAACTCGTCTCCTCCGGACGCTGCTGATCAGGAGAATGCTGTTTCCTGATAAGGAAACTTATAAGAACACCTTAGCATTCGAACTATTTCGAAAGCGTTATGAGATCGGAGGTCCATCGGCTTAGAATTTAGTCTGTGGCAGGGTTTGTCGTAAAACAAAAGACACTGGATTCCCGATTGAAACATTCGGGAACGACGAGAAGTGGCTGGACCTGGATTCCCGCTCGAGTGCCTACGGGAAAGACGGTAAAGGGAAACATGTAGGAATGGCGATGAGGTGATCCCAATATGGCACGCCTTTCGCCACTATTAACCGTTTTTCGATCTCACAACCGCTTGCCCACCGCTAGCCAATTGCTAGCCTGCCCCTAAGACCCAATTCTCCTTCTCTCGCCCTTACAACCGCTTAGCGATTGCTCAGCCATGCTCAGCCACCGCTCAGCAAAGTTTTTTAGACCAACGTTTGACCGCCCTTAAAGACCTTCTTCTCCCTGCATTGCTTCGTCCACGCGCCATTGTCCTGACAGGTATTCCAAAATACCATACACTTTTTTCTTCTCTACCTGAGGCTGTTGGTCTTCTCTGATGTCTCTCATGAGCCTTTCGAGCAGAGGACCCAGTTCCTGGTTGAGCCTTCTTGGATTCAGTTCGCCTATCAGTTTTTCCGGTGTCATCCATGCTCCGGGCATTGCTCCGGCGATGAGTCTGAAGGTTGAGAGTAGGGTGAATTCCTGGTCCCAATAGGTGTTGCTTGGGTGTCCAGCGTACCAGAAGGATAACGGAAGATGGAGAATCATTCCGGCGTCTGTGTAGCTTTTGTTCTGCGTTTTTCTGTCTGTATTTGTGAAATAGAAGCCTACAGAGGCATCGTTCCAGTTTCTTATCGCGTCTACTCTGTATCCCTTGTCAGAATCTATAAATTTACCATATCTTGCAATTATGTCGGCGTTATAAGTCGAGTCATGGTATCCTAACTCGGCCCAGTAACCGCTACGCCAATCGTTTTCCCCATTGATCGGCAGGTAGTAGGCTTTTCCGTTGTAATACTCGCGCTTGTAGTCCGAAAGTCCTGCAAAGGAGTCAAAATCCCTCTCTTTTACGACGGAGACCCTTGCGCCTATCCAGAAGGGAGATTCTTTAAGGAAATAACGTCCCCAGAAATTTCCTCCGAAGTAATTTTCATCGAGCCAGCCGACCTCGCCTAGTGCCCATGTGCGGTCGTTCAGCTTGTGGATGTAGCTGAGCACGCCCTGCCATATTCTGGTTTTATCGCTTATCTCAGGTTGCCACCAAATATCGATGTCGTTTTCGATGGGCTGACGTACTTTGAGATACGCCTCCCATCCCTGAGATGAACGTAAATGTCCTATGTAATCTATATCCAGTCTTCCCATATAATCATTTTGAAGAGTTCTGTCGATCCTAGGCTCGTAAGCGAGAGCAATCCTTATATCAGCGGTGCCGTTTCTGATGCTCTCTCCGGGCCCGGCCATTACTTGCCACTCTTCATCCAGAAGCGTTCCATACTTTGTCTTGGGAGCCCATCTTGCCGAATCGTTGTTAAGGTCATAGGCGTTCAGCGCATGGAGCCTTATCAAGGCCATCTTTTCAGTATTCATTTCGATCCGTGAGACGGGATTGCCCCTTACCATTGTTGAGAATGAGCATACTTCGGTATCCCAAGGTATCTTATGAGCTGTCAGGATAATGGCGCGCGCGGTTGCCTCTGCTTGTGACGAATAGCCGATATTCTCAAATGCCACATGCACTTTTTTATCTCCGGCAAGAACAACTGTATTTCTTAACCCAAAGCCCTTTTTCCCAAGTTCGATCTGCAGTTCGGAGGCCGTCTTTTCTATATCCGTCTCATCCCAGTCAGAGAACAATGTTTCCTCTATCTTTGCTTTATTTTTTCCTCCAAAGACGGGCTTGGTTAAATCAAAAGCGTAACTTAGCCCAAAACAGAACTCCTCACCCCTTTGATAGCTCAGACTTCCGTTTAGACCCCATTCACTTTTGAGTACTATTCCGAAATTATATTTATCTTTTGCCGGTTTGGGGTGTAACTTTTTGCCTCCGACCCAGTCCTTGGTATAATCGAGCGGGCTGTATTCAGCCTTAAATTCCAGCCATTTCTGAGGTTCCCAGGATATACCACCGTAAAAACCATTGTATGTGTCAGTAGCATAACCAAGTGTCAGAGCGACATCTGCGTACTTCCATGTTCCTGCCGCGAAATAGGCCTTTCGTATCTCTGTTCCCATCATGTCAAGAGAACCGAATGCAAGTGCGGGTCTAAGTCCCTTCTGCTCAGCCAGAAGAAATTTAAGGTCCATCGCCTTATCCTTATAACGTCCGTAACCGGGGCTTATTATATTTGCGGTAGCAAATTCGTTAAGGCGGATATTCATTTCCAGCCAAGGGAAAAGCCCCAGACTAGCAGAACCGCTCCTGTAGGGGTAAAAATCACTGAATGATATCCATCCCATACCATCACCCGGCATTTCAGCCGAAGGATACTCCCAAAGCCCAACCAGCCCAGAATTAGAAGGAGAAAGAGCGTAAGAGGGAATGGCCATAAGAAGGAAAATAAGTGCGAAAAAGTAAAACTTACATCTCTTTGTTTTCATTTAAAAGGCCCCCGTGAATAAAGACAAATAAAATAACGCCTTCCATTATATATGAACAAATATATATCGGGCGATAAACGAATAACACCTTGCTTAAGTCCTAGTAAATACTTATAATGGCTCAGGGATTGCTAAGCTGTGGCTGAGCCGTAGCTTAGCGATTGCTAAGCAATTGTAAAAGCGAAAAATAAAAAATTTCAACATAGAACTGACTACACAGAGCGGCAAAATAAACCCTGCTAAACCCTTGTTTTAAAATCGTCGCTCAGCTGCATTTATCCGGTTTTGATTTTACAACAGCTCAGCCATTGCTCAGCAAACGCTCAGCGACCGCTCAGCTGCATTTTTAAGTTTTTGATTTCACAACAGCTCAGCCATTGCTCAGCAACCGCTCAGCCATCGCTTAGCCGCACTCATCACTCAATCGGGGGTTCTCACAGTATGGGAAAAAACAAATCATCCGTTATTATCATCCTCGCACTCTATATATTATCCACCTTCGCTCCAATCACAGCTTACGCGCAACCAACAGGAACAGCTGCGGCGGTTCAGGCGGCGGCTGATGCACTTAGCATGGGGTCTGACGGAAACGGAGTTGGATTTCCGGGGGAAGGCGATGCAGATACCGGGATAAACGATGGTTCGGAAAGCACAGCTGATTTCCCCGCTATAGAAGATCAGGCATCTACAGAGCCGATAGTTGTACAGGAAAAAAGCATAGATGATGACAAACTTGGAACCACATCTGCACCCGATTCGCTTGTCACAACATCACCCCGCCTAGACCCGAGAGAAATCAAGGGAAGCAGCATGTTCAACAACCTGCGTGACAGGTTGGCTCGTTTCGGTGCAGACTTCTTCAGAGTAAAAAGGACGAACTCACTAGCTTATGCCCCGGTAGGTCCTAACTACGTCGTTGCACCAGGCGATGAAGTAAAGATAAACCTGTGGGGATATTCTGAGATAAGGGCAAATCTCCTTGTTGACAGAGACGGCACAGTCACTCTCCCACAGGCAGGACCTGTCTCAGCGGCGGGCTTGACCTTCTCGGAGCTGCAAAAATCGATAGAGACTGCTTATAGAAGGATACTGAATGACTTCGAGCTGAATGTCACGATGGGCAAACTCCACACGATAACCGTATATGTAACTGGACATGCGGCACGGCCCGGAGCCTATGCAATATCCTCCATGGCAACTCTCGTCGATGTCCTATCTCAGGCGGGAGGCCCCTCCCTTTCAGGATCCATGAGGGCGATAGAGGTAAAACGTAACAATAAAAAAATTGCGACATTTGATGTTTACAACCTTCTTCTTAAAGGCGACAGAACAGGAGACAGTCGTCTGGCAGAGGGAGATATAATCTTCATACCGACAGTTGGCCCCCTAGTTGCAATCGCCGGAAACGTAAAACGGCCTGCCATATATGAACTTAGAGGCAAAGAGAACAAACTAAGCGATGTTATCTCCCTTGCGGGAGGGCTGACCGCCGGAGCATACAAAGGGCGCATCCAGCTTATTCGCGTTGAACAGAACGCATACAGAACTGCTTTTGAATCGGATCTCAATTCCCCCGCTGCTAACGTCCAGATACTTAAAGACGGCGATTTGCTCAAAATCTTCGCTGTCCCCGGCGGAGTATTCAACGTGAGAATAGCAGGAGCTGTTATACAGCCGGGAGTATACCCAATAGAACCTGGAGTTACCACGCTTACAGAAATACTTAACAGGTCAGGCGGACTTATGTATACTGCAGCATCAGAGGGAGAACTCACAAGGGTCGAAGTAAGCCCTGAAGGCCCAGTTACAACAAGAATAAAACTGAACCTAATGGAAGCACAAAAAGGAACCTCCCGATTTATCCTGCAACGGGACGACTACCTTTTTGTCCGTACAGTTCCTGACTGGGAGATTTACAGAAGCGCTAATATAACAGGAAGAGTCTTGTACCCCGGCAACTACGCAGTCAAGAGAGGGGAGAAACTATCTTCACTCCTTGAGAGGTCCGGAGGCTACGCATCCGATGCCTTCACGCGCGGGACAGTCTTTTTACGTGAAAGTGTCAGGACTGAGCAACAGAAACAGATAGATGAAATGATAAAACTCCTCGAAAGAGAAATCGTCTACGCAGGGAATGAGGCGATTGCAACATCCACAGGAACAAACGACGTGGCTTATGCTAAAGAGAGCATGGCCATGAAGAATCGATATCTTGACGCAATAAAAACTGTCAAAGCATCAGGTAGGCTTGTAATCAAACTTCCTGAAGATTACCGTATGATAAAAGGCAGTCCTTACGACATTACCCTTGAAGAGGGTGACCGCCTTCACATTCCCGAGAAACCGGGAACTGTCCAGGTAATAGGCTCTGTCCTGACTCCATCAGCCTTCGTTTACAGAGAAGGACAGCCCTTCAATGCCTATGTAAAAATGGCAGGAGGCTACAGCACTACAGCCAGTCCAAGACGTACATACATAATGAAAGCTGACGGCTCCACAGTAAGAGCGCTAGCGGGCAACAAGCCGCGCATTGTAGAAGAGGGCGATTTCATAGTGGTTCCCGAAAAAGTCCAGTTCTCACCGACCATGCGCAATACATTGAACATTGTAGACATTATCTATAAGTTTGCGCTGGGTGTTGCGGCGGTCAACAACATCACGAAGTGATGTTACTTCGTGTCCTTAAACAATTGTTTAAGGACGGTCAAACGATTGTCAAACGTTGTCCAACAATTGTCTAACGATCGTAAGTGAAGGACAGTCAAAAGATCGTTAAACGTTGTCCAACAATCGTAAGGCGAGGTCAATGATACTAAGAAAATTATAATCTTCAGCTTTTGAATTTGGGTTGGCAATCTAAAAAAACAACAGTTTGACCATCGTTTGACGATTGTTAGACTATAGTTTGACTAATATTTAAGGAGATATTCTCATGGAGCCTACAACAATTTTTCGTTTTCAAAAACTTGATATTTATCAACTTGCTAAAAATATGGTTAAAGACGCCTATCGGCTTATTAAGAAATTTCCATCAGATGAGAAGTTTGCATTGATACCTCAAATATGCAGGGCAGCAATATCAGTTCCCTCAAACATAGCGGAAGGTGTTTCTCGTAGCAGTAAAAGGGAGCAGATACATTTTTTAAACATTGCATATGCATCATTAATGGAAGTAATTTGTCAGGTAGAGATATCAAGAGATTTAGATTACATCGATGACAATCAGCTGAAAGCTTTTATTCTTAGTGCCAGAGATTTATCAGTAAGAATGAACAATTTTATGAA
>JAAZCN010000111.1 GCA_012513245.1 Synergistaceae bacterium
ATACTCAGTTTCGGGCATATGTCAATAACCTTTAAGAAATTTCTCAGATTTTTTGCAAAAAAATAGCCGGGCAATCCCGACTTCAACATCTACACACTCCATGCCCCCTGCACAGCCTTGGCGATTGGGGGGTGGAGAGAGGCAGCATTATTTTATTTATGAAGGTTATTCACATTTGTCCGGTCGGTCTCAGATGCTAATTTTCAATCTGGTAAACCATTCCACCCGTATAATGTACAAAATGGTTGGTGTCTTAGATATTATTATTTATACGAAAAATTTGTCCGACAGGATAATAGAGATAGGGCTAAATTCTATCAAACCGTCCTCTCTCATTTTAGCAAGTTCCCTGGATAAAGACGTCCTTTGAACACCTATTCTTTCAGCTAACGCCTTTTTTGTCATGCTTAGCTTGATTGTAGTCGAGTTTTGCTTTTTGCACTCATAATTCAAATAGCTTATTATGCTTTCGCGGATTGTCCTGTTCACATAGTGCTTGATCCTGTCACCGAGGATTACCGTGTGGTCGGATACATACTCAAGGTAGCTCCTTAAAAACTCGCGATTATCCGAAAACAATTGGAACAGCCGATCCTTATTTATTTCCAAAATTAATGTAGCTTCTTTGGCCGTGACGGTCATCGGATAATACGGATTTTTTGAAAACATTAAATTGCCTCCAAGAACATCGCCGCTTAAAAACTCCGCTATTGTCATGAGATTTCCGGACTCGTCAATGCGCTCAATAACCACTTTCCCCGCGAGAATAATCTCGAGTTTTGAGCAGACTTCCCCAACAAAATGGACAATATTATTTTTCCCATACCGAGTGGTTTTACAACTTCCCTCAGTCAAGTACGACTCGATTTCTTGATGTTTTAATGATTTTATAAGGTCAGTCTGTTGAATTAATTCTAAATATTTTCTCATAACGATCTCCCGAGGTGTTACATTGGTAACACCTTTTTATTCATTTTATCATTATAATAAAGATATATCAATAGGAGGCAGATTTATTATGAAATACATAACTAACATCATTCGTATATTATTTCTTGCTCTTTTTATCTTTTTGCTGACAAATGGGAAAGTAATGCTTTGGCTTGCGTTGTTTGGAGCAAGCCTGGTTGCCGCTCTGATTTTCGGCAGGATTTACTGCGGGTATGTTTGCCCCATGAATACCCTGATGATTCCCGTTAATTGGATATCAAACAAGTTGAAACTCCAAACATCGAAATCTCCCAAGTGGCTGAAAAATGGGTATTTCACATGGATAGCCTTAGGCGTCAGCGTAGCGGTTATGATTTTATCAAAACGACTGTTGCATGTTAATCTGCCGATTTTGCCTTTTTGGCTGGTTTTATCGGTCCTTGTCACACTAAGATATAAACCTGAGGTATTCCATAACCTTATCTGCCCATTTGGCGCTCTGCAAAGGATCTTTGGCCGCTTTGCGAGACTTTCTGAAAAGGTTGATAAGGCTGCCTGTATCGGCTGTAAGTTATGTGAAAAAGACTGCCCATCACATGCTATTGTTGTTTCTTCTGAGGATAAAAAAGCTGATATAAACACTGCATTGTGTCTTCAATGCACAAATTGTCGGCAGGTTTGCCCTAAAAGTGCCATTCACTACGGTAAGAACATATGATACGCAATGGTTTGTTGCAATTACAACAGACCAGGGTAAATCGCTATGATATAATAGAGAGCACTGCACAGAATATAA
>JAAZCN010000001.1 GCA_012513245.1 Synergistaceae bacterium
CGGCCTAGTGCGTTCTTTGCCATCTTACTTCACCTCCAAAAGTCCGGCCTTGACGAGAGTGTATTCCGCTCTCTTGACTACCGGGACATCGACCATTCTTCCATCAACAGTAACCGCGCCCTGGCCGCGTTCCGCAGCTTCCTTAGCTGCCGCGACTATCTTAAGGGCCTTCTCTATTTCCAGCTCTGTCGGGTCAAAAACATTATGTATGATCGGTATCTGGTTTGGATGGATGACGCTTTTTCCTTCAAAACCGAGCTGTTTTATGAATTCCGCCTCCTTGCGCAATCCCTCGTCATCTGTCACTCTCGGGAATACCGTGTCAAGAGGATCGACGCCGGCAGCCCTCGCGGCAAAGACAAGCATGCGACGTACCCATTCAAGCTCTGTTCCTTCGTTTGAACGGCTTGTCTTAAGGTCCGCGGTCAGATCTTCTCCGCCCGGAATTATCGCCGCCACACGCTGGGATGCTGTGGCTATGTCATAAGCGTTCCAAATCCCCTTTGCTGTCTCGAGAAGACAGAATATCTTGGTCCGTCCAACAGGTATGCCGTTTTTTTCCTCTATTATCGAAAGTTCTTCGTCTATTATCTTCACTGTTTTGGCATCATCGACCTTAGGAGCCCTGATTCCCTGCAATGCAGAAAAAGGTACTATGGCTGCAAGATCGTCTTTCCAGTATTCGGTATCTATTCCGTTTATGCGGACGGTTACTTCACAGTTGCCAAACTCACCCTGTTTAAGGAAATGCTGAACAAGGATCCTTGCTGTGTCCTTTTCAGCCATTGCGACCGCATCTTCAAGGTCAAGAACAAGACCGTCGGAACCAAAGAGATATCCGCGCGTGAGCATGTTGGGGTTGTTACCGGGTAGGTACAGCATCGTACGACGCATTATCTCTCACCCCTCATAAGCCTTTTTATAGCGGCTTCAACCCTTGCTCCAAGAACGATATCCAGGGCTCCGTTGTCCTGGACCGAAATGTCGATATCTTTTACGTTCATCGAAGTGATCACATCCGCCGTCTTTTTTTTCATGGCTGACTTGAACCTTGCAGCGCTGCTTCCGGCTATCTGAATTTTCACACCGGCACCCGGAACTGCTTCTGATACTGTTACAAGACAGTCCATTGATTCCAGTGTTCCGGCCTGAGCTGTATTCATGGTATTTTACCTCCCTGTTCATCTCATGGAGAAACGGTCTGCCTGCCCGTCTCAACTGAGAGCTGGGAAGGCAGACCGTTTATTTGTTTAGTTTTTTAAGTTCTTCAGTTTTGTCGCTTAACTGAAATAGCAAAGCCAATCTTTTACTATATGGCCTAATCGTTGAATCCTATCAGGCTGGCCTCGTCCCATGCGCACATCTTATTGACTTTTGTTTTTGCTGCTTCAAGTTTCGTACCTTTAAATTCAGGATCGATTTTTCCTGCGATGGCTGCTGCCATGTCAATAGTACTGGCTGCATTCTTTTCCCAGTCGGGATCACCGCGGAAATCGCGGAGAACATCGTATGTAAGAGTTCCCGGTTTGTTCTCAACAAGAACTTCACCAAGAGCCTTTTCGATCTTTGCCGCGGCTTCATCAAGACCCAGATATTCAAGCATCATTTTAGCAGTGAGAACCATTGCACTTGGGTTAACTCTGTACTGGTGAGCATACTTCGGCACTGAACCGCTGCTGGGCTCAAAGAGAGCTGCATCTTTGCCTATGTTTCCGCTCGGAGCAAAGCCCAAGCCGCCGGTAAGCTGAGATGCTTCGTCAGAGAGAATGTCTCCGAATAGGTTGCTGGCAACTACTACGCTATATGCTTCCGGGTTCTTAATAAGCCACATAGCTGTTGCATCTGCATTTTCTTCATACGCCTTAATACCATACTGCTCATATTCTTTTGCTACTTCAAAGAATACTTTCTTCATCATTCCACAGGTCTCACGGATGACGTTTGCTTTGTTGCAGGAATGCACGGTCTTGCGGCCGGTCGCCTTAGCATATTCGAATGCGGCACGGATAATGCGTTCGCAGCCGTCATGCGTAAATATGCGCCATGATACCGCGACGTCACGACCTTTGAATCTCTCCATTCCTTCATGAAGGTCAAACATCTCTTTAGAAAGGGGATGAAACTCAACTGCAGAATAGAGGCCCTCAGTGTTTTCACGGAACATAACGATATCGATTTCAGGATCCTTGGCAAGCGGGGTGCCTATTCCGGGGATTTTCTTCGCAGGACGAAGATTGATGTAAAGATCGAAGAGCTGACGCATCTGGAGGATAGCTGATTTAAATCCCTTTACGCCGGCTTTTGATGTGATAGCTGCCATGAGAGTTGCGTCTGTTTCGCGAATAGATTTGATAGTTTCAGGCGGAACTGTGTTGCAGCGGGGGTCACCCACACCGAATTTCTTGTTTGATCTTTCCCACATGCACCAGCCGAGGTCAGCGCGGACCCAATCGATTGGCAGATTAAGTGATTCAAGGACAAGAAGCGCGCCCTCCATCATGTCGAAACCGGAGTCATCTCCAGCCATGTAACATACCTTGTAACGATCTTTCTGTTCCTTTACTTTGAGAACATTGCCTGACATATTGTTTCCTCCTCTTAATTTCTACTTTTTATTTGATAACCGCCCGGGTGATCTTTACATTAAAGTTAGATCCTGCTTAAGATCCGAACCAGACGGCCTAAAACCTGCGTTATCTAACTTTTGTCGAGTCTTATGCGAGCCCGAGCGACTTCTTGACGTGAGGAATAAGTCCGCCGTCTTTGATGAGTCCCTGTACAAATTCGGGATATGCCGGAAACTTGAACTCTTTTCCGTTGGCTTTGATCACGCCGTTTTCGAAGTCGACCTCTATCTCATCACCCATGTTGATAGCATCGACCGCATCGGGACATACGATGATGGGAAGACCTTCGTTGAGACAGTTGCGATAGTAGATGCGTGCGAAGCTCTTTGCAATAATGACTGCAATGCCGCGTTCTTTAATGCATGTTACGGCTTGTTCACGGCTGGAACCACATCCCCAGTTTTTACCTCCGACGATAATGTCGCCGGGTTTGGCGTTCTTGTTGAACTCCATGTCGAGGTCTTCAAGAGCGACCTTAGCCATTTCAGAGCGTTCCTTTATGGTATACGTGTACTTACCGGGGAAAATAACGTCTGTGTTTATGTCGTCGCCATATTTCCAAACTTTACCTTTGATAGACATGTTAAAGCGCCTCCCTCGGATCGGAGATCTCGCCCTTGAGGGCTGATGCCGCGACCGTCATCGGGCTTGCAAGGTAGATAAAGCTGTCCTTGTCACCCATGCGGCCTTTGAAGTTACGGTTTGCTGTGCTGATAGCGACTTCTGTCGGTGCGAGGATACCTTCGTGGTTGCCCATACAGGGTCCACAGCCCGGGTTGCAGATAACGCACCCTGAATCGAGGAATACGTCCAGAAGTCCCTCTTTCATTGCCTGGCGGTAGACTATCCAGGAAGCAGGGATGACTATTGTACGGACAGCTATTTTTTTGCCCTTTAGAATGGCCGCAGCTGCGCGGAGGTCTTCGATGCGTCCGTTGGTGCAGCTTCCCAGGAATGCCTCATGGATCTTTGTGCCTTTTACTTCACTGATCGGAGCATAGTTATCCACCGTGTGCGGTTTTGCCACGCCGGGTTCGATGTCTCCGAGGTCGTAGTGATACTCGGCTACGTATACTGCGTCTTCATCAGCCCAGAGGGGCTCCCAGCAGTCGCATTTCGCATTGTCCTTTATTGCATCGAGGACTTTCTGGTCAGGTCTGCATACTGCGTTCTTAGCTCCGAACTCGATACCCATGTTGCAGAGGGTCATTCTCTCTGCAATGCTCATGTTTTCGATCCCGTCGCCATGGAATTCAACGCTCATGTAGTCCGCTCCATCAGACCTTACGTCTCCGATGAACTTAAGGATGAAGTCCTTTGCGGATACGCCGGGTTTAAATTTACCGGTGACTACAACTTTCATGCTTTCCGGGACTTTGAACCAGATTTTGCCTGTCGCCCATGCCGCTGCCATTTCCGAGCGTCCGATGCCTGTCGAGAATGCTCCGTAGGCCCCGTATGTACAGGTGTGGCTGTCGCTTCCAACCATGATAAGTCCGGGAAGGGCAAAGCCTTCCTCGCACATTTTCTGGTGGCATACTCCGCCGTCGCTGGTCACGTCATAAAAATGCTTAATTCCCTGCTCTGCCGAGAACTCGCGGACTTCCTTGTGGTTCACCGCATGATCGCTGGAAGGCGCCGGGACCGCGTGGTCTAAGATGAATACGATGCGCTCGGGCTTCCAAACGTTTTTAACGCCAATTTTCTTGAATATTCTTGCGATAGGAGCCCCGTTGTCGTGGCTCATGCACCAGTCAGGCTCTACTGTTACTACCTGGTTGGCTACGACATCATAGCCCGCAGCTCTGCCAAGTGCCTTTTCGGCAAATGTCTTGCCCATTTTACTTTCACGCTCCCTGTTTTGAATAAATTAAAACCTTTAGTGAAATATATTTTCTGTATAGGTGAAGCAATAGTGATACGATCGTAAAAAAACCAATGATCATCAGATGACCGTTTCACTGATGTGTGCTGCTGCAATTTATCTGCAGCAGCACAGCAAAACCACAGTTTTATTTTTTCTTTGCTGCAGCCTGATCCTTGAGGTATTCCATAAGGCCGCCGGCCTGCATTATATCGTTTTCAAGATCACTGACCGCGTCGCCGTGGAATTCATGTCCACTGGTCACATCTTTGATGGTCCCTGTTGAAAGTTCAACTTCAAGCTGGTCTCCGTCCTTGATCTTCCCCTCTTTGATAGCATCTGAGAAACCTTTAACAAAGAGGACGGGGTAGCCGTTGTTGATTGCGTTGCGGTAGTAGATGCGCGAACATGTTTCGGCAAGCACTACCGGAACACCGGCGTATTTTATGCAATATACCGCATGTTCACGGCTTGAGCCTGCTCCGAAGTTCTTTCCGGCCACTACAAAATCCCCGGGTTTTACTTCCTTTGCAAAATGTTCTTTGCCGGGGAAGTACTCGAACGCATACTGCGGCATGTTTTCGGGATCTGTCTCAGCAAGATATTTGTTATGGTAGATGAGGTCAGTATCAACGTCATCACCGAATACCCACGCTCTGCCCTTGAGAATTTCGCTCATGTCAATCTTCCTCCTCTAGCCCAGAATATCTCTGGGATCAGTGATAACACCTTTGACTGCCGTTGCCATTGCAGACATGGGGCTCATAAGGTAAGTGTGACTCCCCTTGCCGACCTTGCCGATAAAGTTGCGGTTCGTGGTCGAACATCCGATATCTCCGCTGGGAAGGGCTCCGTAGTGCTCCGCTGTGCAGAGTGCACAGGTCGCGTTGGTGAATACTATTCCCGCCTCGATGAATTTTTCAATCATTCCCGCCTTCGCACATGCAAGCTGAACTTCCATTGTACTCGGGGTGATTATCGTACGGACATTCGGACTTACCTTGCCGCCGCCTGCCATCAGAACATCGTAGGCTGCCTTGATATCTTCAAAACGTCCGTTCGAGCATGATCCGATGTGGACCTGATCGACCGCTGTTCCTGCAACTTCTCTGACAGGCTTCACGTTGTCCGGGGCATCCGGGCATGACGCGAGGGGTTCAAGATCAGTCACGTCGTATTTGAGGACCTTGCAGTACTCAGCGTCAAGATCTGCGGAGAGTTCTTTCACTCTCTTCTCAACTTCCGGCCCGGCGCGATCCACGAGCCATTTCAGAACTTCACCATTCGGCATTATGATAGGAACCTTTCCGCTCATCTCAGTGACCATTGAACAGAGGGTAATGCGCTCTGCAAGATTTGCGTTTTCTATCGTCTCGCCTGTAAATTCAACTGCAAGGAAGTCCATTCCACCTGCGCCAAGGTCTCCTACTATATGGGTAAGGAGGTCTCTCATGCTGACGCCCTTCTGGAATTTTCCTGTAACTTCGATCTTCATTGTTTCAGGAACGCGGAACCAGTTAGTGCCATTGATCCAGGAGGCTGCGATGTCTGAGTTGCCGACACCTGTTGCAAATGCGCCAACGCCGCCAAGGAGGTTCATGTGGCTGTCTGTCCCGAGCACTACGTCACCGGGCTTGATCATTCCGGCTTCAAGCATTACGTGCTGCCCGATACCATGGTTGATGTCGAAGACACGTTTGATACCCTGTTTCTTTGCGAACTCGCGGATTATCTTCTGGTTTGTGGATACCTTCTCAGAGTGTGAAGGTGCCTGGAGGTCGAAGGTAAATGCAATCTTATCGGGATCCCATACCTTCGCGTCTGCTCCCATTTCTTTCTCAAACTGCAGTACGCAGTTTGCTCCACCAAAGTCGCGTGCAGTCGACCAGTCTATCTTGCACCATACTCGATCTCCAATTTTTACGGGTTTACCTGCCGCCCGCTCCATGATCTTGACTATTGCTGTCTTGCCCATGTCGGTTATCCCTCCGTTTTCTAAACTGCTTATTTCATGCCAAGGAACGACTTCACGCTCTCAAAGTTCATAAAGTCGGCCTTGTTTACCATTACGCCTTCAGGACTGCGGAGAGTTCCGTCACCCTCGCCTGCGTGGTTTGCGATAATGTGTCCGATCTCATTGGAGCATCCGTTGCGAAGAGCTATGACTGTCCCTGAGAAGGGATGGCGAAGGTTCTTACCCATTACTGATTTGACTGTTTCGCCGGCAGCGTTCTTTTCGTACTCAACAAGCTTACCTACGTCGTGGAGAAGAGCTCCCGCTACAAGAAGATCGTTGTCCATCATGAACTTTGGATCCTTTACAGGATAGATGGCATTGAACTCGTCCATTGCTTTTTTTGCTATGCGGGTCACACCCTTAACGTGATCAAGATATGTAAAGGGGCAGTTGGGAATAAGAAGGGTGAAGGGGATCTTATCCATGTCATTCGGCTCCCAGCCACCTGTCTTAAGTGCGTCGACATAAGAAGCTACTACTTTATCCTGCAACCCTTTGTCCTTGATCCACTCGATCTCTGGAAACAGTTCTCTGATTCTTTTCTCCATGTTGATTCCTCCTGTTTTTTTATCACTATTTTTGTTCCGGATGGTTCTTTTTTCTTTATATTTGACCGGTCCTATTTATTGGGCCGCTATACCCCTATGAAGTGTTTTGTATATCCTGTCAATATGGTTCGCCGCCATTTCACGTGCCAAATCAACGTTATGGTCCAGGATCGCTTCGTACATTGAACGATGCTCCCGCAAAAAAGCGTCCTTATCTTCCAGGAGATTGTAGATCTTGTCGTGAGTGGCCATTATCAGATCAAAATTCATCCTGGTTATATTTACAAAAACAAAATTGTGTGTGGCTTCAGCAAGTGCCAGATGAAAGTCAAAATCTGACTGGGCACGCAGGTTTGGGTCTCCGAGCCTCTTTTCTGTGGCTGTCAGGACCCTGAGCATTCTTGTAAGATCCGAAGATGTCGCCCTCATAGCACTCTCGGCTGCTATTGCAGGATCGAGTATACGGCGTGCCTCCATCAGTTCCAGAACGGCTGAATCTTCAAGACGGATACTTTTTTCATCCTCTGCGGGCGATTTAGGATGCCGCACAAAACGACCCTTTCCGGGAACTGATTCTATCAGTCCGAGAAGTTCCATGACTCTGAAGGCTTCCCTTAAAGAACTCCGGCTCACACCAAAGTCATCCATTAGTTGTCTCTCAGATGGGAGCGGATCACCCGGCAGGATGTCTCCTCTTGAGATGGATTCTTTTAATTTTTCTACTACTTTCTCGTATATACGGGTTCCCCGCGTGACTTGAGTTTCGTTCATGTGAAAAAATTCCTTTCCTGGACCACCCAGTATACTTTATAACATGCTTAAAAGAAAAAATCAAGGGCAAAAACATGGACCGAATTATCTGATTATTCAGTCATAAACGGACTTTGCTCTGTCAATCTCAGTTTTCTTGGCTTAGGTCTGGATCCGCGCTGGTACATACCAAAGGGGAATTTATCAACAACACTTTAAGTCAGTTCCGGAGCCAATAATTCCTACAATTATTATTTATTTTAATAATTTAAAATTAGTTTTTTGGGCGGTCAGACCACTTATATTATTTTTTGTTATAAGCACCCTAAAACCGAAATACACACGAGTCCAAAATCATTGACAGGGGTGTCAGGGGCGGGTTGACTTGATCTCTGACAAAACATAATATCTTTACGATATGATTTGATATCGGAGGAATGTTGGAAATGTCTGGATCAATATCCAAACGATCGACAAAAAAGAGAGCCTTTACCCTCGTGGAACTTCTTATCGTTGTCATCATTATTGGGATACTTGCCGGTATGATGCTCTTATCAGCAGGAGCTGCAACTGATGCAGCAAAAGCGGCAAGGATAATATCAGACATAAAAACTATGCGGTCTGTTGCAGTCCTTTACAAAGCAGATCACGGAGACTGGCCTGTGTGGATTTATGCCACAGGCCACTACTCGGCTATACCTCCGACATTGGGCCTTCCTTCCAGATACAGCGACCTTACTACCGAAGGTGACGGATACTGGATAGGAGCAATGAAGGGCAAGGACGGAGCTGCTTTTTCTGTTGCCTATGTCGCTGAACTGGATACTGGGGTAAGGAAGATTATGGAAAGAAGATCCTCTGAAACCTCGCTTTACGGCGGGGAACTTTCCGAGATGAAAACTTGGACAGCAGAAGATATTGCCTCCTCACCTTACAAAGCCGAACATGAGGCACTGATAACAATTGTCAGCAAATAGTATTTGTTTAGAGACTTTCTCCTCTATGACGCCAAATATACATACCCGGAAGGTTCTGAGAACGATCACAACTGAAACGGATTTCAAAAATATATTATCAATGAAAGGGAGAAGGATACTGGGGATCAACCCCCCTGTAGAGGACTTTGCCTTTTTTGATCTCTGGTCAAAGCCTGCCGGACTTCTCTACCTGCTGAACAGGATGAGGGTGAACGGCAATGAGGTCTATCTGTTGGACTGTATCCATGAGGCATCCGAAGGCAAGAGATCTTTCGGACGCGAAAAAATCAGCAGCATGGAGATCAAAAAACCACCTGTCTACAGAAATATAAAGAGGAAATATCACCGGTTCGGACTATCCGAAGAGAGAATAACGGAAAGGCTGAATGCGACCCCGAGACCCAATGCAGTCTTTCTGACA
>JAAZCN010000112.1 GCA_012513245.1 Synergistaceae bacterium
ACAGTTTCTCCAAGTTTTTCGTACCCTTTTCTTTTCGCTTCGTTCAAATCCATAGCTTTCACTCCTTCGTGACATAATGATGTAAAATGTTTTTTCTTAGACCCTTGAAGCCTCTGGTTTCCCGCTCAAAGGCATACGGGAAAGACGGTGGGGAAGAAATCATGATAGAAATTATATGCTACAATCATACAGTTTTTACTTTTAACGGTCTATACTTACCAGAACAACAGTTGTAGGGAGGATTGATTTTGAAAAATTCAACGCACGTAAAGGTCGCAAAAAAAGAGACATTTATAGTAATTGGTCTTTATCTGCTCTTTTTTGCATGGTGGTACGTTACAGCTTACGGATTCGGTAACGACCCTTCTAAATACAATTATATCTTAGGTTTTCCAGAATGGTTTTTTTACAGCTGCATCGTGGGATACGTAGGAATTTCAACGCTGCTATGGATATGCGTGAGATTCTTTTTTACTGAGATAGATTTCGATGAAGAGGGTAAGAATAATGATTAACCGTGCTGATATGATACTGCCTCTTGTTCTTTACCTTGTTTTCATAATGGGTATTGCATTATGGGGAAATAGAATCTCTAGAAAAGAGTCTGACACAGCCGGATTTATGGAGGAATATTTCATTGGTAGCCGTTCCATGGGAGGATTCGTCCTTGCAATGGCAATTATAACGACCTACATTAGCGCAAGCAGCTTCGTAGGTGGTCCCGGAGTTGCATATAAGGTAGGACTCGGATGGATACTCTTATCTATGATACAAGTCCCCACGGCTTTCCTTACACTTGGAATACTGGGCAAAAGATTCGCTTTGATCGCAAGAAGGACAAAGGCTGTAACTATAACCGACTTCCTCAGAGCTCGTTATAACAGTGACTTTGTGGTCATAGGTGCCTCGCTTGCTCTTTTAATTTTTTTCATGGCTTCAATGCTCGCGCAGTTCATAGGCGGAGCGAGACTTTTTGAGTCAATAACCGGATATTCATATCAGACAGGGCTTCTCATTTTTGGCATAACTGTCATCATTTACACTACCGTTGGCGGATTCAGGGCTGTAGTGCTTACTGACATGATTCAAGGCGTCATGATGTTGATTGCTTCCGTTGTACTACTTTTTGCCGTCATATCAGCCGGTGGAGGCGTAGCAAATATCATGGGAACTTTAAATTCAATAGATCCAGCACTACTTACCCCGGTTGGAGCCGGAGGTGCTATTCCTAAACCATTTATACTTTCCTTTTGGGTACTTGTCGGATTCGGGATACTGGGACTACCTCAGACAACTCAAAAATGCCTCGGATACAAAGACTCCAAGTCAATGCACAACGCAATGATCATCGGTACTTTCGTAGTGGGCTTCATAATGCTCTCGATGCACCTCATCGGTGCCATGGGAAGGGCTGTGATACCAGGGATCGAAATAGGAGACCTTGCTGTTCCAACGCTCACAGTGAAACTGATGTCGCCCTTTTGGGCAGGTATATTTATTGCAGGACCACTGGCTGCGATAATGTCGACTGTCGACTCAATGCTCATAATGTGTTCCGCTGCCATAGTCAAAGACCTCTACTTCCACTATATAGCAAAGAACGACCCAAAACGCTTGCCCCCGTCTAAAGTAAGAGCGATGAGCTTCGCCGTGACATGTGTCGTGGGAACACTAGTCTTTTTCGCAGCTATGAAACCGCCATCTCTTTTAGTCTGGATTAACCTGTTCGCATTCGGCGGGCTTGAATCCGTCTTCTTCTGCCCAACGCTCTTCGGGCTTTACTGGAGAAGGGCAAACTCTACAGGCGCTATCTTTTCAATGATAGCAGGCTGCACTGCGTTTTTCTGGTTCAACATCACTAAAACCAGCATAGGAGGGACAACGGCAATTGTACCCTCACTATCAATATCCATAATAGCATTCGTCATAGGAACCTACGTAGGAAAAGATGAAAACTCTGAAGTTCTGAAAGTCTTCGACCTATAATTTTTGATCTAGGAATGCAGTACAATAACAAACAAAATCGGCAGAGAAGAAACGCCTCTGCCGATTTGATTTATTTCTATATTTTTTTCTATTTAGCTAGTTCATCAAGACGC
>JAAZCN010000415.1 GCA_012513245.1 Synergistaceae bacterium
GTTAGCGACCGGCCCTTTTGTTTCCATACTTATGGCCACAAAAAGATCGCGTCGCACGGATTCAATATACCCCTTGCGCTTATACTCCTTTATCAGGGAATCCGCTGTGTACTTGTTTTTTGTCAATCTTTCAACATCAGACCGAGAAAAGCATTTTAGATCGACCAAGCGCTCATAGTATTTCATGCCCCCACCTCTTACTTTGATATTAACATATAATAGGTTTAATACCAACTACTACATGTAAAATATAAAGCAATATTTTATTCTAAACACGCTATCGCTTCAATATAAACGTTTTTGTGTTAAAAATAAAGTAAGTGTAAACGGGGGGCGCAGCTTTTCAAGCTAACGTGAATTTGCGACAACAACGGTTGCCGTGAATTGGGTCATAAATCATTAATTCTCCGCCTGGCTCCGTCAGGCAAATTACCCGGCGGATGCTCCTCCCGGTGTTGATCCGACAGCTTTTTGCAATTTGAGGGATTTTCCGTTGCAAAACCGGGGCTTTTAGCTTACAACAAAAAGAATAAAGAGTTGAATTTCTGATCATTGACTATTTTTATGTAGGGGGCCGATGGAATGATCGCTAATCAGTGGTATGCAATACTGCCGTCAAAAGCAGTCAAGGCTGACCGCATCACAGCCGTAAAACGGATGGGTCTTGATTTGGCGTTATTCAGAAACAGCAAGGGCGAGCTTGGCTGTGTGGTCGATCAGTGCACCCATCGCGGCGTTGCCCTCAGCTTGGGCAAGGTCAAGGATGACTGCATAAAATGCCCTTTCCATGGACTTGAATTTAATATGATCGGTCAATGTACTTTTATTCCCGCAAATGGGACATCCTCTGCCGCTGACATCAGTCGGTACAATGTCAGGCACTATCCCGTCAGGGAAGGCAACGGCATCATCTATATCTGGTATGGCGACCATGAAAAAATCAAACAGGATCTTCCTTTCTTTGATGATCATATAGATGCTTCTTGCGTCTTCAGCGAAATTGAAGATCACTGGAATTCCCACTATTCAAGATCCATTGAAAACCAATTGGATGTAGTGCACCTTCCTTTCGTACATAAAAGCACCATCGGAAGAGGAAACAAGACCCTGGTCAATGGACCTAAGGTAGTCTGGGAAGACGGGGTCCTGACGACCAGTGCCAATAACGAGCATGATCATGGACAAAGACCCAAACCGCCGGAAGAGTCCGTCATCAAAGAGACCTATGTCTCCTTTATGTTCCCCAATGTCTGGATGAACCACATCAGCAAGAAGACTAAGGTCATTATCTACTTTGCTCCCGTTGATGATGAAAATACCGTGCTGTACATCAGGTTTTACTGCAAAACCACAGGCTTCAGGCCGTTAAACAGCTTTATTGCTTACATGGGTAAATATTTGAACAGAATAATTGAAAGACAGGATAAAAGGATAGTCATAACACAAAAGCCCAAAGCTTCGGCATTAATATCCGATGAAAAGCTCCTGCAGGGAGACGGTCCGATCGTTATGTACCGCAAAATCAGGGAAGATCTCAAAAAAAACGCCGCCATATAAAGAAGTACTATAAGGGTAAGTCCTATGGTTATATCTGCCATTTCGATCGTTTCCTTCACCCCGGGAATTGTGGCCCTTCAAGCCGCGAAGAATTGGGTCATAAATCTTGAGTTCACCGCGATGCGAAGCGATGCAAATTCCCCA
>JAAZCN010000412.1 GCA_012513245.1 Synergistaceae bacterium
AACACCTATTATGCGGTCTTCTGTTTCAACAGGGTCAGTTGGGCCGGACATCTTATGCGCCCTTGAAACCAGTTCGTCCATCGAAACAAGAGGAAGTCCCTTCACGATCGAACAGGCATCGAGAAGGTCCTTGCGCTTCGGATTGATGGTGATGCCATACTCTGTGACTATGGCATCGACGACCTCACCCGGTGTCGTTACGCTGTAAACATCGTCCGTAACACAGGGGATGCGTCCACGGAGCAACGGTTGAGCGATTATCGTAAGTTTCGCTCCGGCAGCTGTGTCCTGGTGTCCGCCTATACCGTGAAGGAGGGCTCCGTCAGCTTCTGTGTTGACGTTGGCATTGAAGTTTACGTCAACTTCCGTAGCTCCGAGGATGACTACATCAAGCATGTTGACAGCAGCGCCGCTGTTCCATGGGTTAGCGTACCAGTCAGCCGATATTTCGATGTGCTTCGGGTTTTCACCTATCGAACGGACAGCCTCAAGGTCAAAGGACTGCACGTCCATAAGCCTCTCGACCAGACCCTCTTTCAGCAATTCAACGAAATAGCCTGTAATTCCGCCAAGTCCAAAGCTTGCCTTTATACCCTTCTTGATCATGGCCTCCTTCATAAAAGCCGTGACTGCCAGGGGTATTCCACCGGCTCCGGTCTGGAAGGAGATACCTTCTTTAAAGTAGGGGCTTGCTTCGATAAGCTCGGATGCATACTTCGCGATAAGAAGGCGAAGCGGATCCCTTGTAACTTTTGTAGTGCCGGAAACGATCCCTGCCGGATCTCCGATGCTTGGGACCTCTACTACTATGTCTACGCTAAGCTGAGACATTGAGATCGGAGCTGCGGGGTATGGCTGGATGTTGTCTGTGACAGCGACAACACAGTCAGCGAACTGGGCATCGGTAAAAGCATATCCAAGGGATCCGCATGCAGATTTTCCCTGAGTTCCGCAGATGTTTCCGTACCGGTCGGCTGTGGGAGCTGCTATGAAAGCAACGTCTATGTGAACATCGCCTGACGAAACTGCTCTTGGACGGCCGCCGTGGCTCCTCAGTACTACAGGGACATCCATTCCGCCCTCTGATACTAGCTGTCCGATGGGTCCGTTGACTGAACCCATTATCCGTGTGATGACTCCGTTTTTAATGTGCTCGATCAGTTTTTTGTGTACACCGAAGAGAGCTGTCGGAAAAAGTGTCAGGTTTTTGATGCCCATCTCCGCACAGGCATCTATTACCATGTTGACTACATAGTCACCGTTGCGAAGGTGGTGGTGGAATGAGACAGTCATGCCACTTTTGAGGCCTGATGCCGCTATCGCAGCCTTTATGTCGTTTACTCGCTTGTCGGGGCAGGTACTGTTCACGCAGCGGATCTTCCCGCCAGCCCTGTATCCTTCAGGCTTTAAAGCAAATGCGCCCCGGAATAGCTTGGTTTTGCCGTATCCCTCTATAAATTCGGGGATCTCTCGGCCTAGTGCGTTCTTTGCCATCTTACTTCACCTCCAAAAGTCCGGCCTTGACGAGAGTGTATTCCGCTCTCTTGACTACCGGGACATCGACCATTCTTCCATCAACAGTAACCGCGCCCTGGCCGCGTTCCGCAGCTTC